>JAPOIC010000198.1 GCA_029979145.1 Opitutaceae bacterium | reverse complement strand
CGGAGTGTTGCGCGGGGCGCCGAATCGTGAGGCGGCCGAGCTCTTCGTCGAATTCACCCTTTCGATGGAAGGGCAGAAGCTCTGGAATTTCCGAGTGGGCACGGAGGGCGGTCCGAAGCGTTTCGCCCTGCGCCGGCTCCCGGTGCGCCGTGAGTTTTATTCCCATGAAGACTGGCGCAGTCTGCGTTCCGATCCGGACGCCCAGCCATATGCGGACGAGGATCCCTTGATTTACGAACCGGCTTGGACCGGTCGTCTGTTCCGCGAAATGGCCTTCGCCATTCGCCTCATGTGCCTCGATACCCACAACGAACTGGTGGCGGCGTGGCGCGAGATCATCGCGGCCGGCCAGCCACCCGAAGCAATGGCGGCGCTGCAGGACATGTCGCTGCTCAGCCACGACGAGGTCGGCGGCACGATCAAGGCGGCGTTGGGTGCGAAGAATAAGGTGGAGGAAGTCCACCTCGCCAACAACCTAGGATCCAAGCTGCGGGCCCAGTATGCCCGTGCAGCCGAACTCGCCCGGCAGGGGCGCTGAGTCAGGCCAGTCCCTCGACCTCGGCGGCAAACGCCGCGCGATCGCGGGCTTTGTAAAAGGCCGTGCCGGCGACGAAGGTGTCTGCGCCCGCCGCCCGGCATTCCCGGGCGTGGTTTACGTCGATGCCGCCGTCGACTTCCAGCCGCCACGTGGCGCCTGACTCGCGGCGCCACCGGTCAAGCTGCGCGAGCTTGTCGAGCATGGCCGGCTGAAACGATTGGCCGCCGAAACCGGGTTGCACCGTCATTACCAGGACCAAGTCGACTTGATCCAGCAAATGACGCACGGCTTCCGCCGGTGTGCCGGGGTTCAGCACGATGCCGCACTGGCAGCCGAGCCGCCGGATTTCTGCGAGCGTGCCCGCGTGGTCAGAATCGGGCTCGATGTGGATACTGATCAAGTTGGCCCCCGCCTTGGCAAACGCAGCGATGTAGCGCTGCGGCTCGGCCAGCATCAGGTGAGTGTCGAAGAAGAGTTTACTCCCGGCTCGACGCAGCGCCGCGAGGGTTTCCGGGCCGAAGGTCAGATTTGGCACGAAATGGCCGTCCATCAGGTCGAGGTGCAGCCAGCGCAGCCCGTTGTCGGCCACCACCGCGGCACTGGCGGCGAGGTTGGCGTGGTCACCGGCCAGCAATGACGGCGCCAGAATCGGGGAATGGGGAAGGGTTACCATGTGTCGAGGACGGCGTGGCGGGCTTTTTCAGCGAGATCCTGCGCCAGGAGGGGCAGGATTTGGTATTCCGCTTGTTGCTGGCCGCTATCCGTAAACACATCCCGCTTCACCTCAATCATCCGTTGATGAAAGTACTCCTCGCCGGTGGCGGCTTTCACCAAGGTGGCCTCGGCGGTGAGGGTGACGATGAATTTGCGGGCCAGTCCCGTATCGCCAGGCCGCACCGTGGCGACCTCACGATGATAATTCCGCACCGTGATCGTCAAAATGGCGTCGGCGTCGGGCGTCGGGGCCAGCGTCACGCGACCGTCGCGGGCAAAGGCATCGCGC
The DNA here is from genome assembly GCA_029979145.1 of Opitutaceae bacterium. GTDB lineage: Bacteria > Verrucomicrobiota > Verrucomicrobiia > Opitutales > Opitutaceae > Cephaloticoccus. The sequence continues at coordinate 2,732 of JAPOIC010000198.1, read as the reverse complement.
ACCGTGCCGGTGAGGATGGATTGGGCCTGCGGGATCAACGCGCGCATGCTCACCGTGGCGACGTGCAAGGAGCGAAACGCCAGTGATCCGCCGGTGCCGAGTTGATAGCCAGCGCAGCCGGCGAACAGGCCGACGCCCAGCAGGGCGGTGAGGATTCTGAGGTAGTGGCGGCGAGGCATCGGGCCGGGATCCCTGGATGGTGCCGGCCGGCGATCAGAAGAAGAAGAAGCGCTTTTTCTTCTTGGGCGCGGCCTCATCCCCGTCGCCCTTGGCAGGGCTTTGCGAGGCGGCGGCGGCCTCGACCTCGTTCAGGCGCTCCCGCGCGAGCGCGGCGGCCGGGGAGTCCGGGTAAACCGTGATCGCTTCGTTGTAGAACACGCGAGCGGCGGTGTAGTTGTCGCGCTTGTAGAAATAGAAGTCAGCGATCTTGATTTTGCTCTGGGCCAGGACGGTGCGCATCTGGTCGAGGCCGTTTTCGGCCGACGCGACATTCGGGTCGCCCGGGAAGAGAATCATGAAGTCCTGGAAGTAGGTGATGGCTTCCTGGGTCGAGGCTTGGTCGTAGTAGGGGCCGTCGACGAGCGAGGCGTGGGCCTGCGCGAGCTTCAGGTAGGCATCCGGGCTGAGGAGGCTGTCCGGGTAGTTGTTGATCATGCGATCAAGCGCATCGATGGCCTCCTCGGTGTGCCTCATCTGCTGGTGGCCGCGCGCGATGTTCATGAGCGCAAGGGGCGCGTAGTCGCTGTAGGGCGCTTCCCATATGATGATCTCGAATTGCTGAATGCCCTTGGCGCGGTCTTTGAAGCCGGGCACCACTCCCCACCAGTAGATGCGGGCGCCGTCAAGCAGGGCGCTGGCGATGCGGTATTGCTCGCCGATGATTTCGTTGAAGCGGGTGGTGTTGGGGTAGCGCGCGATGATGGTCGCGTAGGCGTCGAAGGCCTTGGCGTATTGTTTGCGCTCGAGATAAAGCTTGGCGCTACGGTAGAGGGCCTCGGGGGTGTAGATGGAAGTGCCGTAATTCTTCACCACCTTGTTGTAACCCTTGAGCGCGGCACGCAGGTTGCCGCGGTCTTCCTCGCGGCGGGCCTTGTTCATCAGTTCGAGGGCGTTGCGGCCCTCGGTGCCGAAGAGGCCGGAAAGCGCGCCACCTTCAATGCGCCAGCCGGTGTCGGGATTCCAAACAAGATCGGCGGCCAGGCGGCTTGGGGCGACGAGCGCGAGGGCGGCCAGCAAGAGCCCGGCAACGATGCGGCGAAAGGCGGAGAAGGGCATTGGCATTGAGTTTACCAGCGAATCAGGGCGGAACCGTAGGTCAAGCCCGCCCCGAAGGCGACGAGCAGCGTGATGTCGCCGGCCTTGATGCGGCCGGACTTCCGGGCCTCATGCAGCGCGATGGGCACGGAGGCGGCGGAGGTATTGCCGTAGCGGTCTACGTTGACGAAAAAGCGGTCCATGGGGAGTTCGAGATACTTGGCGATGGCTTCGATGATTCGCAGGTTGGCCTGATGCGGGATGACGAGGCCAATCTGATCAGCGTGCAGTCCGTGTTGTTCCAAGATGTCTCGGGCGGCTTCGTCCATCGCGCGGACGGCAAGTTTGAAGACTTCCTTGCCCTTCATCTTCATGAAGTGATCGCCCGCGGCAATTGACTCGGCCGTAGCGGGGCAGCTGCTGCCGCCCTTGGGGATGTAGAGCAGATCGGTGCTGTCGCCGTAGGCGCCCAGCTTGGTGCCGATGAGGCCGACGCCTTCCTGGTCGGAGGCGCCCAGCACCACGGCGCCGGCGCCGTCGCCAAACAGCACGCAGGTGGTCCGCTCGTTCCAGTCGACGATGGAGGAAAGCTTTTCGGCGCCGATCAGAAGAGCGTGCTTGTAGCGCCCGGAGGCGATCATCGCGCAGGCGGTGTCGAGGCCGTAGACAAATCCGGAACAAGCGGCGTTGAGGTCAAAGCACGCCGCTTGGGTCGGCACGCCGAGTTTGTGCTGGATGTTGCAGGCCACGGCCGGGAGAGGCAGGTCGGGCGTGATGGTGGCGACGATCAGGAGATCGATGTCGGTGGCTTGGAGACCGGCGTCAGCCAAGGCGGCGCGCGCGGCCTCCACGGCCATGTCGGAGGTGGATTCGTCCGGCCCGGCGATGTGGCGTTCCCGGATGCCACTGCGGGTGACGATCCATTCGTCCGATGTCTCGATCATCTTGGACAGATCGTCGTTGGTGAGCACCCGGGGCGGCGCGTAGCAGCCAGTCCCGAGGATGACAGTGGATTTCGTAGCCATTAGGGGGAAAGGGTAGGGGCGGAGGCGGGGGGCTGCGTCAGGAGGTTGTTGGCGCGTTGCACATCCGCCTCAATGCGGTGATTCAGGTCCGCCTTGATGATCTCATTGGCGGCATGGATCGCGCTGCGGATCGCGTGGCGATTGCTGGAGCCGTGGGCCTTGAGAATGTTGCCGCGCAGGCCAAGGAGGGGCGCGCCGCCATAGCGCTCGGGGTTGACCCGGTCCTTGAGGGCGGCGAAGGCGCCTTGGGAGAGGAGGGCGCCGGCCATCCGCATGGGATTGGCGCGCAGCTCTTCCTTCAGCATGGACGAGAAAAACTTCACCAACGACTCCCAGCTCTTGAGCATGATGTTGCCGACGAAGCCGTCGCACACGACCACGTCGACGTGTTCGGCGAAGACCTGAAACCCTTCGATGGGCCCGGCGTAGTTCACGATGCCTTGGGCCCGCTTG
>JAPOIC010000109.1 GCA_029979145.1 Opitutaceae bacterium | reverse complement strand
CTGTTGCTTGGCGATGGCGAGGCAGGCGTGCCAATTGCCGGCCTTAAGCGCCTTGGCGAACTTGGGCGAGCCGGTGATGTTGGTGCGCTCGCCGACGACAATGAACTGGGAGGCGGACTGAGTCATGCGATGACGAGCGGTTCCAGTCCGCTGAGCCGGAGGGAGGTGGCGGCAGGGCGCGGCGTGCGCGGGGCGCGATCCTTGACCGCGGCCGCGATGGCGCGGATGTGGTCCGGGGTGGAGCCGCAGCAGCCGCCGACGAGATTCACGAAACCTGAATTGGCGAATTCACCCAAGATCGCCGCCATATCGGCCGGGGTCTCGTCGTAACCGCCGAAGGCATTCGGCAGTCCCGCGTTCGGGTGGCAGCTCACGAAGCACTCCGCGAGTTCGGCGAGTTCCTCGAGGTAGGGCCGCATCTGCCGGCCACCTAGGGCGCAATTAATGCCGACGGAGAAGGGTTGGGCGTGTCGGATGGAGTTGTAGAATGCCGCAATGGTCTGACCGGAAAGGGTGCGGCCGGAGGCGTCCGTGATCGTGACGGAGATCATTACCGGCAGCCGGCGCCCGAGTTCGTCGAACAGATCTTCCAAGGCGTAGATCGCTGCCTTCGCATTGAGCGTGTCTAAAATCGTCTCCACCAGCAGGAGGTCGACGCCGCCGGCCACGAGGGCGGCGGCCTGATCGCGGTAGGCCGCGGCGAGCTGATCGAAAGTCACGGCGCGATAGTCGGGCCGATTGACGTCAGGCGACATCGACGCCGTGCGGTTGGTCGGCCCGATACCGCCGGCCACGAAGCAGCGCCGGCCCGGGTTGGCCGCTTCGGCGCGGCGCGCGGCGCGCCCGGCCACCTCGGCCGCCGCACGATTGAGTTCCGGCACGATGGCTTCGAGCTGGTAGTCCGCTTGGGCGATGGTCGTGCTGCTGAAAGTGTTGGTCGTCGCGATGTCGGCGCCGGCCTCGAAATACGCGAAGTGGATGTCCTCGATGACGTCCGGCCGGGTCAGGCAGAGCAGGTCGTTGTTGCCCTTCAGGTCGTGTTTGTGCTCCGCGAGGGCGGGGTTGCGAAAATCGGCCTCGGTCAGTTGCCGCGCCTGGACTATCGTGCCCATGGCGCCGTCGAGCAGGGCGATGCGGTCGTGCAGCAGCGCGGCAGGGGCGGCGGAGGTGTCGGCGGAGTCGGCCATGGAGCGATTACAGTGCAAGGCGTCCTGAGCCGTATGGCAAGGAACATATCAATACATCGGTATTTGATGATATGAAAAAGGCTTGTATGCCCGTTGCCGGGGGCCCAGGGTGACGTCGCCCGAGTTCTTTCGATTCCTTCCGGCAACAGGGAAGGCCGTGCAAGCCGGCCACAGTTGCGCTGCGGTTACGCATCAGTCCGGACCTCCATCCCGCGGGCGCGGGAGCAGAGCCAATCGGGATTCTCCTCCCGGTGAAGGCGGAGGCGAGGCGACCTCGCGGGATCTTCCGCTGCGGGTGACACATGCGGAGTCCGAATATCTGTCCCGGATGACGCACGCGATCGGCGCGAAACTTTTGCGCGCGCCGGACCGCGAAAACTTCATCGCAAGAATGAAGCGTGAGAGCAGCACTCGGCTCGGGTTGGCCCTTGGCCCCGGGCAGGGCCGTCTGGCTCTTGCCTGCAGGCAATCCCATCCATGACTCCTTCCTTTCGACGTCGGCTGACGGCGTCGCTCTTTTTCGCGTTGGCCGGCGCCAATCCCGCCCTGCGCGCCCAAGCGACGCCTGAACGCCTCGAACCGCTCGTCACCACCGCCACCCGCACTGCGACCCCTGTCCGCACGCTCGGCACGTCCACGGATATTCTCGACGCCGCCGAGGCGGCGCGCCGGCAGGTTTCGTCCTTGGCTGATTTGCTCGGCGACACCTCAGGGTCGCCGCTGCTTTCTTCCGGCGCGGCCGGTGGATCCGCGGCGCTGTTTTTGCGCGGGGCGAATTCGAACCAAACCCTGTTTCTCGTCGACGGCCTGCGGTTGAACGACCCCAACACTGACTATGCGGTGTTTCTCGGCGGGGCGTGCCTGGCAGCCTGCGACAGCCTCGAAATCGCGCACGGTCCGCAGAGCACGCTGTATGGCGGCGAGGCGATTGGCGGCGTGGTGTCGCTGCGAGCGAAGCGCGGCGAAGGCGAACCGCGGCTGCGCACGGCCTTGGAGATTGGTTCGTTCGGGACGGTGCAGGCGGCGGCGACGGCGCAGGGCGAGCGTGGCGCGTCGGCGTATCACGTGGCCGTGCAGGGCGGCCATACTGACAACGACCGGCCGCATAATGCCTTCGACAGCACCAACACCACCCTGCGACTGGATCACTCGCTCAGCGAACACACTGCCGTCGGAGGAACGCTTCGCTGGTTTCATGGCGACTACGAATCGCCCGGTGACCGCTACACCAACGACCCGGACAACGTGGAGCAGGAGGACAACCTGGTGGTCACTGCATTCGCGGACTTTCAGACCGGCCCGGCCTGGCGGACTCGGGTAACCCTCGGCGGTCAAGACCGGCGGTTCGTCTCTACGAACCCCGGCCCGACGGGCCCGAATGTCACGGTAGTTAAGAATCGGCGTGGCGTGTTGGACTGGCAAAGCACCTGGACCGGCGTGGACCGACACCGCGTGACGGCGGGATTTACCGCCGAGGCCAATCATACCCGCAATACGGGCTTCGGCGACATCAACGAGCGCCAGCAACTCTTTGCGTTGTTTGTGCAGGACGAATTCTCGCCGGTGGACCACGTGTATCTTACCGCCGGCCTGCGCAGTGACGATTTCGACACCTTTGGCCGCCAGACGACGGGCCGCGTGACCGCGGCTTGGCTGGTGGCGCGGGAGCGCGTCAAGCTGCGCGGCAGCTACGGCACGGCGTTTCGCTCACCCAGTTTCCTCGACCTTTATGGCCGCAGCACGTTCTACGTCGGCAACCCAGATTTGAAACCGGAGCGGGCGCGCGGCGGCGATGCCGGCGTGGACTTCTATCTCGCGGCGGAGCGCGGCACCTTGGGTATCACGTGGTTTGATAATCGGTTTCTCGACCTGATCGTATATGACTTCGCGGTGTTTCCCGGCACCGTGGCTAATGTTGAGCGGGCGCGCACGCGGGGCGTGGAAGTAAAGGCCGACCTGAAATTGAGCGCATCGACGCGCCTGCAGTTGGCCTACACCGGACTCGAAGCGGACAACCTCACGCAGGGCACGCGACTGCTGCGGCGGCCGCGTCACGCGTTGGGCGCTGATCTCGGGCACGAGTGGAACGCGAGATTTAACGCCGGGGCAGGGGTGCGCTGGGTGGCGCAGCGCGAGGACGTGGACGCGGCGACCTTTCGCACCGTGGATGGCGAAGACTACACCGTGATGCGCGCCTACGCTGCCTGGAGTTTCGGTTCGAGCCTGACGCTGCGTGTGCGCGTGGAGAATCTTTTGGACGAACGCTACGCGGAGGTGAACGGTTATCCCCAGCCGGGCTTCGGGGTGCATGTCGGCGCCGAGTGGCGTTTTTGAGCGGGCGTTGCGGCTTGTCAGGTTCCCCCGCCGCCGCCTTGCTGCCGGCATGCTAAAAACCCGGCTGATTGGTTGGCTCCTCAGCGCGGCGCCGGTGTTCGCCGTCACGCTGGGCGATAGTCGTGACGCCGTGATCGCCGAACCGGGCGAACCCGAGAGCCACATGGCGTCGGGCCGGCGAGAGTTTCTCAACTACGCCGATGGCCGGGTGATGTTGATCGACGGCAAGGTGCGCGAGTGGCGGGGCAAACTCACCCGATCTGATGCTGCGGCCCCGACCGCCGCCCGGGAGGCGACAACGACCGTGGCGCCCGCTCCGCCGGCGCCTGCGATGTCCGACCCCGCACCAGCGATCGCGCCGCGCCGCACCGCCTTGTGGCACATGTCGCTGGAGCAGGCGCAGGCCGTGGCAAAGGAGAAGAACAAGCTGATCCTCGCCTTGTTTACCGGCAGCGACTGGTGTCCGCCGTGCCAGACCTTTAAGGCGGAGGTGGCGCACGACGCGCAGTTCGCCGGGATTTTCTCGGGCAGTTTCGTGTTTTTTTAAAAACGACTGGCTGCGCAACACCCCGCAGTCCCCGGCGGTGGCGGCCGAGGTGCGGCGCGTGCGGCTGCGCTACGGCATTGCCCGCTACCCGACTTTAAAGATTCTCAATGCGGAGGGAAAGGTGCTCGACACCGTGAACTGGACCGGGGTCGAGGGTGGGGGCACGTTAAGGAGATTATGATCGAGGCCATCGACAATTCGCGCAAGGCGACCAAGGGCGGCGTGAAGGTCGAGCGCAGCTGGTGGCCGTTCTGAAAACGAACACGCCCGCGATCGGGATGACCGCGGGCGTGAGAAGAAGGCGACGATTGCTCAGGCGGACGCCAGCGCCTGCTCGAGGTCGGCCCGAAGGTCGGCGAAGTCCTCGGTGCCGAGGGAGAGGCGCACGAAGTCCGGCGAGGTGCCTGTCGAGAGCTGTTCCTCGGGCGTAAGCTGGCTGTGCGTCGTGCTCGCCGGGTGAATGGCGAGCGACTTCGAGTCGCCGATGTTGGCAAGGTGCGAGAACAGCTTGAGGCTCTCGATGAATTTTCGCCCGGCCTCGAAGCCGCCCTTGAGGCCGAAACCGAGGAGGCCGCCGAAGCCGCCGCTGAGGTATTTCTTCGCCGCGGCGTGGTTGGGGCTGTCCTTCAGGCCGGGGTAGTTGACCCACGCGACCTTGTCGTGCGCGGCAAGGAGTTCGGCTGCTTTAAGCGCGTTCTCGCAAATGCGCGGCATGCGCAGGTGAATCGTCTCCAGGCCCTGCAGCATCAGGAAGGCGTTGAACGGCGAGATGCAGGCGCCGACGTCGCGCAGGAGCTGCAGGCGCATCTTGAGGATGTAGGCGACATTCGCGCCGCTGGCGGGCGGGAAGCTCTTGAAGGCGTCCCAGTGCACGAGCCCGTGATAGCTGGGGTCGGGTTGGGTGAAGCCGGGGAACTTGCCGCTGCCCCAGTCAAAGTTGCCGCCGTCGACCACGATGCCGCCGATCGACGTGCCGTGGCCGCCGATGTATTTGGTGGTGGAGTGCACCACGATGTTCGCGCCCCACTCGAACGGGCGGTTGAGCAGGGGCGAGAGCGCGGTGTTGTCGATGATCAGCGGCACGCCGGCCTCGCGGGCGATCTTGGCGACTTCCTCGAACGGGAAGATGTTGAGCGCGGGATTGCCGAGGCCCTCGCCGTAGAAGGCCTTGGTGTTCGGGCGCAGCGCGCGGCGAAACGCGTCGGGATCGCCCGAATCGACGAACGACACCTCAATGCCGAGCTTGGGCAGGGTGTAGTGGAAGAGGTTGTAGGTGCCGCCGTAGAGCTGCGCGACCGAGACGAGGTGGTCGCCGGCGCCGGCGAGGTTCAGGATTGCGTCCGTGATCGCGGCCTGGCCCGAGCTGTGGGCGAGGGCGCCGCTGCCGCCCTCGAGGGCGGCGAGGCGCTGCTCGAAGACATCCGTGGTCGGATTCATGATCCGGGTGTAGATGTTGCCGAGCTCCTTCAGGGCAAAGAGGTTGGCGGCGTGTTCCGTGTCGCGAAACACGTAGCTGGTCGTCTGGTAGATCGGCACCGCGCGGGAGCCAGTGGTGGGATCGGGGGTTTGCCCGGCGTGCAGGGCCTTCGTGCCTAGTCCTTGGGAGTTCATCACCCCGAGCTTTCGCCCGCCGCGAGGCGACGCAAGCAGGCAGTGTGTCACCAAGCTCTACTGTTTCTCCGCCGGTCCGCGCCAATCGGGAACGGTGTGCGTGATGCAATGGACCGCGCCGAAGCTGTCGATGATCGGGTCGCAATCGAGCCAGTGCAGGTCGGCGCCCGGGAAGGCTTCCTTGAAGGCCGCTTCCACCCGCTGCTCCATTTTCGCGAGGATGATGCCTTCGTCCGGGGTCTGCGGCTTGTAGCGCGGGATGATGACCGCGCGCTGGCCGTCGCGATTGTGCAGGAACAGGGCGTTGAGGTAGGTCCGGTAGGCCACGGCGTGCTTGACGTGCCGGGCCTCGAGGTCGGCGAGCGAGGAGCCGAGCACCACGTGGGCGACGCGGTCAAGATCCTTGTCGTTCTCAAAATTGACCTGGCCGAACTGCGCGACGAGCGCGCGCTCAAATTGCTTCTGGGTTTCCTTTTGCACGGGGTCGCCCGGACTCCGGCCGGCAATGTCGCTCCACTTGATCAAGTAAATGCCACAAAGCTCCTGGAGGACTTGCTGCCGGATCTGGTTGAGCACTTCCTTCCGCGGCGTGCGCGGGATCGGTGGCATGGGGACGGGAATCAGCTTCTTGTTGGGGAAGTGCTGCTCCAGGTAGCGGCGGTTGTCGGCCAGGACGTGCGCGACATCCTCCTGCAGGATGGCGTCGTAGACTTGGGGGGATTCCATCCGTGGCGGCGGCTCCGCCACGAGGATGGTCGACTCGTTCGCCGGCATGAGGATGAAGTCGAGGTGATCAATCGTGTAGCCGGGGAGGGTCTCGAGGTAGTGGACGCTCTTCAGGCCGAAATAGCTGGCGAGGACCTGCTCGACGAACTCGTCCTCGCCGCCGTTGAAGCGCAGGGTCGACTGCGAGAGAATCACGTCGTCGCCACCCAGCGTGATAAAGTCGCCGCCGTCCAGCGCGATCGGCGGGCGCACGAGTTGCAGGCTGTAGCGGTAGTTGGTGCGGATGAAGCTCGCCAGGTATGCCGGGGTGACGTCGTCGCCTAGGTTGCGCTGCAGCTGGCGGTAATAGGTGGCGGAGGGGTTGACGT
>JAPOIC010000048.1 GCA_029979145.1 Opitutaceae bacterium | reverse complement strand
TCTATTTGCTCTCCGGACTCGGCGCGCTTACCGCGGTCCTGCTGCTCGTGTTTCGCGACGCCATCCTGGGGTTTGTGGCCGGCATCATGATCTCGGTGAACAACCTCGTGCGCATCGGCGACTGGATCGAAGTGCCGAAGGCCGGGGCGGATGGCGACGTGATCGACGTGTCGCTGACCACGGTGAAGGTCCAGAATTGGGATAAGACCATCACGACAATCCCAACCTACGACCTGATATCCGGCTCATTCAAAAACTGGCGCGGCATGCAGGAGGCGGGCGGTCGCCGCATCAAGCGCGCGCTCAACATCGACCTGCAATCCATCCGGTTTGCCGACGAGGACTTGATCGAGCGTTGGAGCAAATTCGACCTGTTGAAGGAGTATTTAAAAAAGAAGCGCGAGGAGATCGACCAAGCCAACAAGGAGAAGGGCACCGATCTCACAATCCTCGGCAACGGCCGACGCATCACCAATCTCGGCACCTTCCGCGCCTACTGCGTCGCCTACCTGAAGGCGCACCCGCAGATTCATCAGGACATGACCTTTCTCGTGCGCCAGCTGGCGCCGACCGAGCACGGCCTGCCGCTGGAAATCTATGTGTTCTCCAAGGACACGCGCTGGGCGGTTTACGAGGCGATCCAGGCGGATATTTTTGACCACCTGACCGCGGTCATCGAGCAGTTCGACCTGCGGATCTATCAGCAACCTTCGGGGCGCGACCTGCATACCGCCCTCGGCCGGCTGAAGACGACCAAAGACGAGTAAACCGGCGCCGATGAACGACGACTACCTGGCGCGCTTTGGCGGGATCGGGCGGCTCCACGGCCGCGCCGGCCTGCAGCGGCTGCACGACGCCCATGTGGCGATTGTGGGGGTGGGTGGCGTGGGTTCGTGGGTGGTCGAGGGCCTCGCGCGGAGTGGCGTCGGCGCGCTGAAGTTGATCGACCTCGACGATGTGTGCGTGACCAATGTGAACCGCCAGCTGCCGGCGCTCGATGGCCAGGTGGGCCGGGCCAAGGTCGAGGTGCTCGCCGAGCGCGTGCGGCTCATCAATCCCGGGTGTCGCGTAAACGCCGCGCAAGAGTTCTTCACTGCGGCCTCGGCCGAACAGTTGCTGGCAGGGAAGTTTGATTTCGTGGTCGATGCCATCGACACGATGAGCCACAAAGCGTTGCTCATCGCCGAATCCGTGCGGCGTGGCTTTCCGGTGCTCACGGTCGGAGGCGCGGGCGGACGGCGCGATGCCACGCAAGTCCGAGCGGGTGATTTAGGCGACGCCTGGGGCGATGAACTTCTGCGGCAGGGGCGCCGCAAGCTGCGTCGTGATCACGGATTTTCAGCGGGAGATCAGAAAGGGCGGATGCATTTTGGCGTGCGCTGCGTGTGGTCGAGTGAGACGCAGGTTTTCCCTTGGGCCGACGGCACCTGCCAAACGGAGCCCGAGCCCGGCACGAATCTCCAACTGGATTGTGAAAGCGGCTTCGGCACCGCGGTGTTTGTCACCGGTGCGTTTGGCCTCGCGGCCGCGGGCGACGTGGTGCGGCATATTGCCCGGCTGTAGGGCGGGAACTCCGATCCCCGCCAAACGGGCACGACGAAATGCTCGAAGGCGGGGATCGGAGTCCCCGCCCTACAGGAATAGCCGGTGGAAGTTGGCTTCTACCTGGGCAGCCAGTTGATCACTGCGTTGACCGAGGAGTTGAGCGAGCCCGGCGTAGACCGCAGTAATGTTGGCCGGGTGATTGACCGTTGTGGTGTCCGGTCGGGCCGGCAGGTCGTAGAGACGCCACGAGCTGCGCAGGGGCATGGCGGGCGCGTCCGTTTCCACCAACAGGCGGTCGGCGGGGACATGACGGAAGACCTCGCGCTGGTTCTCGCGTTTCGAGTCGAGATACGAGCCGTTGAAAGAGAAATAGGCGCCGAGTGCGGCGAAGGGTTTGATCATTTCGGCGGGCCCGGAGTAGGCGTGCAGCAGGAAGCCGCGATCCGGCCGGACTGCGTCCTTCAGCGTGTCAAACAGTGCGCCCCAGGCGTCGATGCAATGGATCGATGCTGCGCGATTGTCGGCGGAGGCGAGCGCGAGTTGGGCTGTGAACACCTCGATTTGTTCGGCCAGCGGCGCACGGCGCAGGCCGGCGAGCCGCGGGTCATCGGGCGCGGCGCGATCCAACATCCAGCGGTCGAGGCCGATTTCACCGACGTGCGCGCGTGGCTCGACGGCCAGGCGCGATTCCAACCGGGCGAGCCAATCGGGTGGTCGGTTGCCGCAATCCCACGGATGCACGCCGAAACTGGGGATCACCCATGAGAACCGCGTGGCGAGGGCGGATACCTGGGGCCAGTCGTCCGGCGTGGTGCCGTTGACGACGGCGCCGGCGATGCAGGCGTTGGCCAGGTCCGAGGCAATGCGGTCCAGATGCGGCAGCAACCACTCGTCCTGCAGGTGATTGTGGGCGTCGTAGAATTTCATGACGCGGCGGCGAATTCGCGGATCGCGGCGCGGACGGAGGCAAGGCCGTTGCGGCGAGTGGGGGAAAGGTTGGCGAGGAGCCCGAGTTCGCCGAGGGGGTCGGTGTCGTCGGCGAGCAGATCGGCGGGAGCGGTGTCGCTGCAGTAGTCGCAGACGAGGGCGACGAGGCCTTTTACGAGGGGGCCGTCGGCATCGCATTGAAAGAAGCAGTGGCCGTCGCGTCGCTCGCTCACGAGCCAGACGGCGGACACGCAGCCGGGGACGCGGTGGGTGTCGGTGCGCTGAGTTTCCGGCAGTCGCGGGCGGTGCCGTGCACGATCAACCACGATGGCAAGCCGCTCCTGGGCGTCCTCGATGAGGTTGAGGTCGTCGATGAGCTGGCGCTGGCGGTCGGTCATGGCAGTTTACACCGGCCGCAGTTGGATTTCGCAGAACTGCATGCCGCCGTCGGAGTAATACGTCTTGCCGGACTTCTTGAGGTTGAGGCGCGTGGCTTGGAGCCGAAGCGTGTAGGTGCCGGGACGATCGAAACGCATGCGGCCAAAACGCGTGGCAATCTGCGGGAAGTATTCCGAGCGCAGGCCGGGCAGGATGCGTTCGCGCTTGGTAATGCGGCGCAGGGATTGATCCCCGCAAGTGAGCCTCAGGGTGTGGCCGCCGCTCCACGGCTCGAGATGTTGGTGCGTGGTGACGACGGTGACCTCGTGGGTGCCGGGCGTGAGCACGGTGAAGGTCCACTCCAGCCAATCCTCGGGGTGGCGCCAGTTTTCGGTCAGGCCGTTGCCACCCATGCGCATGGCGGGTTGCTTCGCGTCGCTGCCCACCCGGGCCATCGGTCCAATGAGGGTGAGGGAGTCGTCGGGTTGCTGCAGTGTGCCCGGCACGACGGCCGGGTCGCCCTTGAGGGTCACCGCGACGACGGTGACCGGGCGGGTGACCTTGAAGCCCTTGAAGTCAATCGTGAGCACGGGAGTGCCGGTGGCGTCGTCGGTGGATTCCTGAAACGCGAACTTGGTCTTGCCGTCGGCGAGTGCGGAGACGGATTTCACCGCGGTTTTGAGGCCGCGCAGTTGAAAGGAGCGCGGAGGTTTCTGGAAGAAATGGAAATAGAGCGTGCGGCCCTTGGTGGTGATGCGGCCCCAGGGGAATTCGTAGGGGAACGGACTGGGCGAGGAGCCGTAGAGCGCGGCGCCGTTGACCTTGAGCCAGGCGCCGATGGCCCGCAGGGCACGCGCGCTCGGCGCGGGCACCACGCCGTTGGCATCGGGCCCGATGTTGAGCAGGTAGTTCACGCCTTTGCTGGCAAGATCCACGAGCGTCGTGATGAGCGTCTGCGGATCCTTCCACGCGTGATCGTGTTTCTTGAAGCCCCAGGTGTGGTTGAGCGTGGCGCAGGTTTCCCAGTCGCCCTTGAGCCGGGCGGGCGGGAGGAAATTGTCGCGCGGCAGACTGTAGTCGCCGAGCCCGTGGCCGATGCGGCCCGACACGAGGCATTGCGGCTGGATTTTTTTGACGAAGCGGCGAATGCGCGCGCTCCGCGTCTTGGACAGCGTGATCGGCGTGTCGAACCAGATCATGCCGATTGGACCGTAGTTGGTGAGGAGCTCGCGCAGTTGCGGCAAAACCTTTTCGCGCAGGTAGCGGTCGGGATCCTTCTTTTTCTCATCGTAGTCCCAGGTGTTCCACGCGCCGTCGGGGTGGTGCCAGTCGAGGTCCTGCGAGTAGTAGAAACAAAACGTAATGCCTTGCTTGCGGCATTCGCGGGCGAGGGCGCGCATCGGATCGCGGGCGAAGGGCGTGCGCTGGACGACGTTGTAGGGGTTCGACGCGGAGTCATACATCGCGAACCCATCGTGGTGCTTGGCGGTGATGACGAGGTAACGCTGGCCGGCGTCCTTCGCGAGTTTCACCCAGGCCTTGGCGTCGAAGCGCTTGGGGTCAAAGCGGGCGGCGATCTTCTCGTAGGTCGCGACGGGGATCTTTTCACGAAACATCATCCACTCGCCGATGTAAGGCACGCGTTTGCCGCGCCAGACACCGGCCGGGATGGCGTAGAGGCCCCAGTGGATGAAGAGCCCGAAACGGGCTTCGCGCCACCAGGCCAGCAAGTCGGAGTCCGAGCGACGGGAGGCTTTCTTTACTGCGGAGACGTCAACGGTGCGCATCGCCTGGAGGCTCGTTTTGCCGGCGGATGACGGCAACGCCTATTTCAGGCCGCGGTTGCCAGCGGGGGCAGCGGGCAGTCGATCGCGGCGGCGATGGCGCGGTAGAGTTCGCCTTCCTCGACTGTGATGGTGCCGTCCTGGCCGATCACATGCGCGGCAGCGTGCAGCGTGCGCTTCTTGATCGGGAGGGACGCGCCGGCGAGTTTTTCCAAGGCTGCGTCCAGCGCGGCGAAATCCGTGGCCTGTCGCGGGAGGTCCAGGAGGCCCTTTTCGATCAGCGGCATCTGGCCCGTGCCGGCGCGGTAGGCGCGGTCCGCGGCGGCTTCGTCCGAGGCGCACGCGTGGGCCAGAGCATTGAGCACCGCCGCGATGTCGCCGGTCAGCGGCACAAACGAGAAATAGCCCGGCGCCCCGTGCGGACGTTGGGCGAGACGCAGGTGATGCGTGAGCAGCTTTTGCAGGACGAACTCAAAGGTGCTGACCCTGGCATCGGCGTGCACCAATTCGTCGAGGGTGCCGAGAAACCGCTCCATGTCGGCGGCTTTGAGTTGGCGCAGCGCCGGCACGGCCAACAGCAACAGGGGCAGGCGGGCGTCAGGGGCCAGCGCGGCCAGCGCGGGCGCGAGGGCTGCAAACGTCGCGCCGGCGCCGGCGTCATGACGCCGGACCAAATCCACCGCGCCGGCGCCATTGATCAGGCCGTAGACCAAGGCCGGGGCGGTTGCGGTTTGACGGGCCGCGTCGAGCAGCGTGTCCGGCATCGCGGCGAGGAGACCGACGGCGGCGGCGTAGTGGGCCTCTGTCAATTGGCCCACGTCGGCCACGACGGCCTGGGGTTGAAAAGGCAGGCGGGGCGGGGTGCCGCGTGGTGAGGCGGCATAGGACGTGCCTTCCGGCTGGGCGAAACCCTTGGTGGCGAAACTTTCCTGGGCGACATCCACCACTTGCGGCGGATCGAAGAAATGGCCGTCCCACGCCGGGTCGACGGCGCGAATGCGTTCCGGCAGCGGCGGGGGCGTCGCCCACGCGCCGCCGAACTGGGAACGGAAGCCTTGGGCGAAAAAGAAATGCCCGATGGCAGTGGCCTGGTTGGTGATGAGGCGCGAACCGAGGGCATAGCCACCGATCTTGCGCAGCGCGCCGCCGATGCCCTGCGGATTGCGCGTGAACTGCACGGCCGAGGCGTCGGCGAGGAATTCTCGCTGGCGAGAAACGGCCGCCTGGATGAGCCGGCCGAAAAAGTAACCGACGTAGCCGATGATGAGAAGGGCCAGTCCCACGGCAAAGATGGCCACGACGATGCCTCCGGAGTTCTTGCCACCGCGCACCCGACGCATGGACCAGAGCAGGCCGCGGCCCATCAGACCGATGACGAGGATGCCGAAGACGAGCGCGGTCAGCTTCACGTTGAGCCGCATGTCGCCGTTGAGGATGTGGCTGAATTCGTGGCCGACTACGCCCTGCAATTCGTCGCGCGAAAGTTTCTCCAAGGTGCCGCGGGTCACGGCCACGACGGCGTCGCTGGTGGTCAGACCGGCGGCGAAGGCGTTGATGCCTTGCTCACGATCCAGGACGTAAACCGCGGGCATGGGCGTGCCGGAGGCAATGGCCATTTCCTCGACCACGTTGAGCAATCGACGCTCCGCCGGCGTGGCGCGGCCGGGATCGATGCGACGTCCGCCCACGCTCTCCGCCACCGCCCCGCCGCCTTGGCGGAAGCTCATCCACTTGAAAAACGACGAACAGCCGATGACGAGCAGCGTGCCTGTGGTCACCATCAGGAGCAGCAATGGATCGAACAACGGCCGGCCGATGGGTTGGCCATTCTCGCCGTAGGCTTGGTAGGCGAAATCGTCACGATCCCGGGCCGACTCGGCTTGGTCCACGAAGAACCATGCCGCAAAATAGCCGGCAGCGATCGTCCCGATCACCGCAAAAGCGAAGAGGACGATCAGCCGGCTGCTGCGCTGCTTGGCGCGGGCCTGGGCTTCGAAGAAATCCATGCGCGGAAGCGCGGGTCGACGCCGAGCGCCCCCGCGCGGGGCCTCAGCTGAACTTGACCTGCGGGGCGTTGCGCTCGGCGGGGTTCTCGACCGTGAAGAGCTCGGCCGGAGTGAAGCCGAACATGCCGGCGAAAATCACGTTGGGGAAGACCTCGCGGGTGGTGTTGTAGGTCATGACGCTGTCGTTGAACGCCTGGCGGGCGAACGCGATTTTGTTCTCCGTGGAGGTCAGTTCCTCGGTGAGCTGCGCGATGTTTTGGTTGGCCTTGAGGTCGGGGTATTGCTCGGCGACGACCATCAGGCGGGAGAGGGCGCCGGCGAGGCCGGCCTCGGCGCCCATCAGGGATTTCACCGCGCCGCCGTTGGCGGGGTTGGTGGCGACGGCCTCGGCGGCGGAGGCGGCGATGTTGCGGGCCTTGATGACGGCCTCGAGCGTCTCGCGCTCGTGCTTCACGTAGCCCTTGGCCGTCTCGACGAGATTGGGAATGAGGTCGTAGCGGCGCTTGAGCTGCACGTCGATCTGCGCGAAGGCGTTCTTGAAACGGTTCCGCAGGGTGACGAGGGTGTTGTAGATGCCGACGATCCAGAAAACGAGAATGAGAGCGAGGGCGGCGATGACGCCGAGGATGATGAGGGCGGTCATGGGAACAGGAAGGATTGCGGGGAACCGTAGGGCGCGGTCGCCGGTCGGGGCGAGGCGGAAGTGGTTACATCACGGTTGATTGTTTCCATACCCCGTCGCAATTTTCCCGTCGTGCCCCTGCGTCCTCATCTGCTCCTCCTGCTTGGTCTGGCCTTGTCGGCGTCTGCCCAGGAACCGCTTCGGCAGCCGGCCCCGCTGGTGGCGGAGACCGCCGAAGTGACCGCCTCAACCGGCGGCAGCGCCTTGACCTTGCTCGCGGCGCAGCGCGCAGAGGAGTTTGGATTTCCCTCGGCGGCGGTGGTGCTTTACCGCGATCTGCTGGCCCAACCGGGCGGGGATCGTGCAAGTCTCACCCTGGCATTGGCGACGGCGCTGATGGATGCGGGGCGGTTCGACGAGGCGCGCATGGCGCTGGATGAATTTGTCGGCCTGAAGGGGCCGGCGTGGAAGCTGCGCTCCGGTTTGTTGGCGGCGCGGCAGCGCGATTTCGCTGCGGCGCGGACGGCCATCGACGGTGTGGCGGTGGATGATTTGGCGGCGGGTGACCGGGGATGGTTGTTTTTTCTGGACGGCGTGTTGGCCGATGCCAGCGGTGATCCGGGCAAGGCGCGCAGCCTGTTTGAGCAGGCGGAAAGCGCGGCCGTTTCCGCGATGGCGCGGGCGCGATTCGTGCTGGCGCGCGAGCAGGTGCGACTGCGAATGGGGGCGGTCGACGAGGCCTTGGCGGAGGAAGCGCGCAAGAATATGGACCGGCTGCAGGGTCGCCGCGCCGGATACAGTTTTGCCCGGACCTATGCGGCGATGCTGGACGCGCTGGGGCGTTCGGCCGACGCCGTCGGGGTGCTGCAACGCCAGTTGCTTTCGCTGCCGGCGGAGGAGCAGGCGGAGCGCGATGATTTTCAATTGTTGCTGGGCCTGATCGGCGGCGCCGATTCCGGCCCGGGCCGGATCGCGCTGCAAAATTTGCTGACCGGTGGCTCCGAACCCGTGAAGCAGCGGGCTGCGCTGCAGATGCTGGCCCGCGCCTCCGGAGCCGAGCCGGCGCGCACGCAGTTTCGGCGCGAGTTGGACAAGATCCTGACGGCGGCGCCGGCGCACCCGATTCTGGACGACTTGCTCTTGGTGCGGGCGCAGCTGGCGCTGGCGACCAAGGACTACGCGGATGCTGAGGCGGACGCGCGCGCCTTGCTGGACATGTTTCCCGGCTCCAGCCGCAAGGCGGAGGCATACGGAGTGCTGACGACGTCGGCGTGGGAGCAGTTTCGATATCGAGCAGCCGCGGACTTTGCGTCCAAGGCCCGCGACGCCCTAGAAGGTCCGGGCGTGGGCGAGCAGCGCCGGGCCGAGCTCGGCGTGCTGGTGGCGGAGGCGTGGTTTCGCGCGCGGGATTATCCCAATGCCGCGGACGCCTACTCGGCGGTGCTGCGCAATATCCCGGCGGGCTTCAGCGCGGGCGATCTGATGTTTCAACGCGTGCTGGCGGACATCGAAGCGGGCCGGCTCGACGTCGCGGTCGCCCAGATGAACGAAATGGCGACGGACGCGCGGTTCGACCCGATCAACCGCTGGCAGTCGGAGTGGAATTTGGCGCGGGCGTTGCAGAGGGCCGGACGCACGACGGAGGCCTTTGATCGGGTGAACGCGCTGTTGGCGCGAGGGCAGCCCGACGGTGCATTGCCCGGCGAACTTCGCGCGCGGATGCGCTGGCTGCAGGCGCGACTCTCGCTGGTCGCCGGCAAGCCGGAGGAGACGGTGCGGTTGGCCGACGGTTTGGCGGGAACGCTGCCGGCCGGTATCGAGGGGACGCTCGAGCGTGACGTGATGAGCTCGATAGAATTGCTCAAGGCCGAGGCGCTGTTCGCGTTGGGCCGCCGCGAGGAAGCGGTGACGCTGCTGCAGCAGATTCGCACGCAATTCACGCGCTCGGATGCCGCTGTGTATTCGATTATCGTCGAGGCGGGCTACTATGCTGGCCGCGACCAAACGGTGGAGGCGCAACGCCTCTACACACAATTGGCTGATGATTTTCCGGACAATGCCACTTACGCGCCGTATGCGCTCTATCAGGCGGCGTTGCAGGCCGAGCGCCGCGGCCAGGACAGCAATCTGGAAGAAGCGAACAAACTGATCGAGCGCATGGTGACACGCTACCCGGGCAGTCCGCTGGTGTTTTACGCGCGGCTCAAGCAGGGCGATCTCCTGCGCAAGCTCAACCAGTTCCCGCAAGCGCAGCAGGTTTACGAATCCCTGGTTAACAATTTCCAATCGCACGCCGACGTGATTCTGGCGCAGCTCGCGCTGGCGGAGTGCCATAACGCGCAGTCGGTGAGTGATCCCAACCATGCGGACCGGGCGATTGCTTTGTTTGAGCAATTGCGCGACCGGGTCGACGCCCCGGTCGACGTGCGTGTGGAGGCTGGTTACAATCTCGGCTACCTCATGCAGCGGCGCGACCAAGCCGCCCGCGCCGAGGCGGTGTGGTGGCGTGATGTCGTCACGGCGTTTCTCTTGGATGAGCGCATGGCGGCGCGGCTGGGGGCGAAGGGGCGGTATTGGATGACCCGCACGCTCCTGGACGTTGGCGCGCTTTTCGAGCAGCAGGCGCGCTTCGAGCCGGCGCGGGAGGCGTGGACGCTGATTCTTGACAGCGGGCTGCCCGGGGCCTCGTTGGCGAAGGACCGGCTCGCCCGCAACGCGACGCGGACGGCGGCCCCCTGACAACTTGAAGATTTACCTGTAACCCGACCCGGTTTCTAACTCCGCACACCCGATGTCCCTTTTCGATTTCAGCCTTTTTTCCCGCGGCGGCCCAATGATGTGGGTGCTGCTGGTGCTCGGCTTCCTCTGCCTGATGTTGTTTGTCGAGCGGCTGCTCTACCTGCACCGCGGCCAGATCAAGGCGGCGGAGTTCGTCGGCGGCATCAAGAACATCCTGGCGAAGCGCCGCATCGTGGAGGGCCTGACAGTATGCGAGGAAACCCCGGGGCCAGTGGCGGCGGTGGTGAAGGCGGCGTTGTTGCATGCCGACGACCCGGCCGAAGCCATGCGTTTTCACGTGCAGGAAGCGGCGGTGATCGAACTGCCCGCACTTGAGCGCCGCCTGGGGTCGATTGCCGCGGTGGCGCAGGTGGCGCCGTTGGTCGGTCTGCTGGGCACGATCCTTGGGATGGCGACGACGTTCCTCGCGTTTGAGCGCGACTATGCCACGGTGGCCGGTTTGTCCCACGGCATGTGGCAGGCGTTGCTTTGCTCCATTGGCAGCCTGTTGCTCGCGATCCCGGCGCATCTGGCCCATCATTTTCTCAGCGGGCGCGTCCGGGCCATCGTCCGCGATATCGAATGGGCGGGCAACGAAATCATGCGCTACCTGCTGACCGACTACCAAAGGGCGGTTGGCAGCGACACCAAGGAGGGCTCGGCGTGATCACGCGACCGCTGGACCTTGCGTCCAAGTTGCGAACCGAGCCGCGCAGCTTTGATGCGCTGTTTTGGGTCAATGCGGCCCTGCTGGTGTTGTTTTTCGCGCTGTTTGGCTCGCGCTTCGTGCTGGCGCCTGGTCTTGGCGTGGATTTCGCCCTGCCGGAATTGAAGGGCGCCGCGCCCGGGGCGGCGCGCACCACCCACGTGATCAGCGTGGCCCGACCGGGCCTCATTTTCACCGACAACGGCGCCCTGAATCGTGCCCAGCTGAAGGCTTGGCTGGCGCTTCAAGGGGCCGCGACGAAAGAGGGGGTTCTACTGGTCCGGGCGAGCGCCAATATCCCGGTTTCCGAACTCGTCGACATCACGGGGGTGGCCCAGCAAGCGGGATTCAAAGTGCAAATTGCCGCTTTGGAGCCAGCGGCACCGGAGGATATTTCCCGTGCCCGCCAATGAGCGTATTGCGTGGGGGGGGGCGGCGGCGGTGGCGGCCGTAGTCGTGCTCCTGGTAGTGGGTTTGTCGGGCTTGGGCTCAAAATCGGATATCTCTGGCGCTGGCCCTAATGGAGCGGGCTTGCCGCTTGGCGCACCTGTGGCAGCCAGTTCGGTGATCAGCTTGAGCCAATTGACCCAAGCGGAGGAGGGTGAGGTGGTTACG
>JAPOIC010000182.1 GCA_029979145.1 Opitutaceae bacterium | reverse complement strand
GCGCCGGACCAAAAGGGGTGGGGAGAGGAGGTCTCCAGGCAAAAGGGGTATGGGAAAGGGAGGGCTCTGCGCCCGCCAGACTCCTACGGTTGAAGACAAACCACCCCCAAATGGCGGTTATCCATCCGGCGAAACCAATGACCGGAGGGAAGAAGTCTTTAGGGTAAGAATCAGGTCAGGCGCAGAGAAAGGCTCTTTGGGTTGGCTACGTTAGGGTCTGTTGATTGTGCCCGTAACGCCGTTCCCGGGATACCGCGTTGACTACTTAAAATTAAGTAGATGGTTCGGCCAGCGGTTGGACGATCAACTTCGCATTGTGCAGCGGAACCAGCCGGCGCTCGAGATGGGATCGGATGGTCGTCCCGTCCTTGGTGATGCGCACCATGCCCAGCCGGATGGCCTCCCGCACCAACTTAGCGCTGCTGGTGATGCCGAGCTTGCGCATGATGTTGCGCCGGTGGGTTTGGACCGTGGCTTCGCTCAGCGACAGTCGCTTGGCGGCTTCAAGGTTGCCGCTGCCGTCGCCAATCTCGGAAAAGACCAACAGCTCCGCGGCCGTGAGGCGTTGCGCCAAGACGCCGGGCGGGTTGCGGTCGATGATGTGCAACCGCAGGGAGGGGCTGATGTAGGGTTCGCCGGTGGCCACCAACTGCAGCGCGCGCACCAGGGCGCCGGCGTCTTCCTCCAAGACGTCAATGAGTCCGTCAAACCTCGCCACCCGAAGGGTTTGCAACGAAAACTCTCCCGGGTGATTCAGGGCGACCAGGACGCGTGTGGCGAGCTTTTCCTCGGCGATCTTGGGCAGAAGGTCGACGCCATCGATATCCGGCAGTGTGGTGGAAAGCAGCAGTAGCTCCGCCGGCCGTTCCCGCATCGCCGCCAAGGCTTCGCTGCCGCTGCAGCAGTAGCGTATCTCCGCCTCGGGAAAGGCCTGATGGCAGACCTTTTGCAGGGCTTCCGCGTAGGTGCGACCCCACTGCACGACAAACACGTTGGTCAACTTCACGGGCCGTGGCGGCAGCGCCGCCGCCGCTTCCTTGGCTGAAGCAGAGCTTGCCTGAATGGTTTCGGTTGAGGGCATGGGTGTCCTACGTTCGGCCCTAAAATTGGGTAGGCCGTGGGAAATAGGATACGCTAAAGCCTAAAAACCGTTACGGGGTCGCCTACTCATTTTTGGGTATGTAATCCGGCTTATCCTTCGGGGCCTTGGAACCCGAACCGGAACGCGCGCCTTCGATCGATTGAGCGGTCCTCGTGATTACCTTTGCCAAATACGTCGGAGCATGAAGATACGAAGGGTTGGCGGGGATCGGATTTCCGGCCGGCGCTGCGTTTCCTACTATTAGTAGAATGCGAGGCCGGCTTTGCCGGACCGGATACCCTTCGACTGCGTTTCGCCACCGGGTTCGTCGGATCGCTCACGAATCGGGGTTGCGCGAGTTCGCGGAATCGGTCGAAAGTCCACGCCCATGCGGCCTATCAACCCCTTGATTCAGCTTACCCCCCTGCGTGCCCAACGTGGCGTCGCGCGCCTTGACGAAATGATCTGGTCGGATCCGCAACCGGTCCGGGTGGAGGCCACCGCCAGCCGGCCGGACCACATTGCGTTGACCGCCGCGCAGCGCTCCGCGCGCCGGCCGGTGCAGTTTGGCGAAGGCTGGGGCCGCTTGTATGACCAACGGTGGTGTCGCGTGCGTTTGCCGGCGGGCGCCGGGCGCTGGCTGCATTGGGACGAGCAAGGGGAGGCGACGCTGTTTGTCGGCGGCACGCCGTTTTACGGGTTCGACGTCGCCCACCGTTACTGCGAGCTGCCCGCCGGCGTGCGGGAGGTCTGGGTGGAAAGCCTTTGTGTGCAGGCGGCGATCTGGCACCCCGACGCCAAGGGTCTCGGGGAAACCGGCAACATCCTGCGCGGGGCCCGTCTGCTGCGCCGCAACGACGAAGCTTGGGCGGCGTATCATGACCTGAACTGCCTCTATGACTGGATGCTCGATTTGCGCGCGCGCGAATTCCCCGGCTTGCCGCGTGAGCTCTTCAGCCAGACGGTGCAACCCGCCCTGACTGACGTCACGCCGCTCTACCGCAAACTCCTGCGCGGCCTCGACACGGCGCTGGACGCCTTCGACACCGCCGGCGTGCCGGCGCTGCGCCGGGAGTTGGCCAAGGTCTACCGGGACTTGCGCGATCCGGCACCGCTCGCGCGCGCCGCGCTGACGGGCCACTCCCACCTGGACTTGGTCTGGCTTTGGCCGGAACAGACGGGCGAGGGCAAGGCCGTGCACACTTTTGCCAACGCCAACCGCCTCATGGCGCGTTACCCGGAGTTCCGCTTCGCCTACTCCCAGCCCGCGAGCTACGAGGCCGTGGCGCGTCGCGCTCCGACCTTGGCGCGCCAAGTGCAAGCCCGGCTGCGCTCTGGTCAGTGGGAAGCGACCGGCGGCATGTATGTCGAAAGCGACTCGCACGTCGCCTGCGGCGAGGGCCTCGCGCGGAGTTTTATTTTGGGGCAGGAAGCTTTTGCCAAACTCTCGGGCCGACGTTCGCGGATTCTCTGGCTGCCGGACCTCTTCGGTTTCAGCGCCTGCCTGCCGCAGCTCATGCAGCTGAGCGGCGTGGACTATTTCTTCACGACCAAGACCACCTGGAATACGGTGAACCGGTTCCCGCATTCGTCGTTCGTCTGGCGCGGACCGGGCGGACACGGCGTGGTCGGGCACGTGACGCAGGGCGTGCAGTTCAACAACACCGTCGCCGTCGAACAGATCCGCGCGGCCACGCATCAGCACCAGCAGGGCGATCTGCACGACGAATTCCTCATGCCCAACGGCTGGGGCGACGGCGGCGGCGGCCCGAGCGAAGAAATGTGCGAACGCGCCCGGCGGCTCTCCGCCTTGCGCGGCCTGCCCGCGCTCCAGTGGGACCAGCCCGAGGCGTTCTTCGATCGACTCGCGCGCAAGCAGGCGCGGCTGCCCGCGCTCGATGGTGAGATCTATCTCGAATACCACCGCGGCACCTTTACGACGCAAAGCCAGGTCAAGGCGCGGTTCCGCGCCTTGGAGCGCGCGCTGCAACTGCGCGAGGCAGTGCTGGTGGCGGCCGGTCGCGCGCCGGACGCGGAGCTCAATCACGCGTGGCGCCGCTTGGTGTTCGCCCAGTTTCACGACTATATCCCTGGCAGCTCGATTCCCGAGGTTTACGCCGAGGGTCTGCCGGAGCTGGCACGACTCGCGACTGACGCCTCAGCTACGGCCGCCGCGACGCTCAACACGAAAAGCAAATCTACTGCACGCTGTGTCTTCAACCCGCTCCCGGTGCCGCGCGAGGTCGCGGTGCGCAACCGCTTGGTGACCGTGCCGCCTTTGGCGGGCGTGGCGGTGAACGAAGCGGCGTCACGTCCGGCCGATGTCGTGAGCGTGCGCGGTCGCACGTTGGCCAATGGCCGCGTCACGGCGCGCATTGATGCCCGCGGACATCTGGCTGCACTCTCGGTCGATGGCCGCACCGTGGCGTTGGCCGCCAATGCCGGACGCATCGTCGCTTATTCGGAGCAGCCGGCCAACTTTGGCCCGTGGGACATCGATCGTCCGTCGCTTTCGCTGGGCCGGCCGTTGAATGCCCGGCCCAAGATCACGATCACGGCCGACGCCATCGCGGTGACGCGCACCTTTAGTCGCGCGAGTGCCGCCACGGTGCGTTACGCGCTGCGTCCGGGTGAACCGGTGTTGCGGGTCACCGTCGAACTCGACTGGCACGAGGAAGACACGTTGTTGAAGCTGCATTTTCCGACCGACTACCGCGGCCGCGAGGCGCGGTGCGGCACGCCGTTCGGCAGCGTGCTGCGACCGCAGCTCGTGACCAGCCCGCAGGTCGAGGCGATGTGGGAATGGCCGATGAGCCGCTGGGCCACCGTCAGCGACGAGGGCGAACGCGACGGCCTGTTCGTCGTGACCGAGGCGAAATACGGCGTGAGCGTGCGTGACGGTGACCTGGGCCTGACACTCCTGCGCACGCCGAAACACGTGGGCTTCGAAGAACACGGCAAGACCTACCCGGTGCAGCTCAGCCGGCTGCCGCGTCCGACCACGCACCACACCGACTTGGGCCGTCACGTGATCGAGCTGGCCGTGGGTCGCTATGACTTGGTGGCGCCGTCCGCGGACCAACCGGTGGTGCTCGCCGAAACTTTGTTCACGCCGGTGCAGGCCTATCGCGGCCGGCCGCTCGAAACCGCGTTTCTCGGTTTGGCCGGCAGCGACACGTTGGTGCCGCACTGGGCGCGTCCGCTCGGCCGCGACCGTTGGGTGCTGCGGCTGCACGAAGTGTCCGGCCAGCGCGGCACGGCGCAACTGCAGCTGGCCCCAGGCTGGCGCGCGCGCACCGTGAACTTGCTCGGTGAGAAAATCCCCGGTGGCCTGCGCGGTTCCGGGCTCGCCTACACGCCGCACGAAATCATCAGCCTCGAGCTGACTCGCTAGATCAACTCGAGTTTTGCCCGCACGACGAGACGGCCGCGGGTGCCGCGTTGGGTCAGAGTCAAGCGGGGCTGGGTGCTGAGCGTTTCGTCGAAGAACGACTCGATGACCGCCTCTGCGGTGTTGATGGGGGTGAGGTTCATGCGGGGTTCGCGCGGCAAAAACCTGTTTTTTCCCTCGTGCCGCCCGGATGAACGATTAATGCCTGAGGCCG
>JAPOIC010000223.1 GCA_029979145.1 Opitutaceae bacterium | reverse complement strand
GAGGCTGAGCGAGACTGCCTGTTGCGCCGTGCACCCTCTGGGTGCGAATGCAAACCGAGCATATCGACGAAGTGCTCGCCGATTTCGCCGCCCAAGGCTGGTCCGCGACGCCCTCCATGGTTTTGCCCTATGCGTTTCGGCTGCCGGGCGACGTGGGGGCAAAGGCCACCGAGAGTTTCTTTGCCGGGCGTTTTGAAGTGCAGGACCTCGGCTCGCAAATGGTGCTGGCCACGCATGCCATTGCCCCCGGCGGACGCTGGCTCGATGCCTGTGCCGGCGCGGGCGGCAAGGCCCTGCATCTGGCTCGCATGCTCGGGTCCACCGGGCACGTCGTAGCCCACGATATCCGGCCTGATGCGCTGGCCGAGTTGGCTGAGCGAGCTCACCGCGCGCGGCTCAAAACCGTGAGCCGATCCACCGAAGTTCCGCCCGGCCAATTCGACGGCGTGCTGGTCGATGCGCCATGCAGCGGCTCCGGCACCTGGCGCCGCTCACCGCACCTGAAGTGGATCACCACTCCGGCCTCGGTGGAGGCGCACGCACGCACCCAGTTGGAATTGCTGCAGCGGTTCGCCAATTTGGTCCGTCCAGGGGGGCAGCTGATCTATGCCACCTGCTCGTTGAATCGCACCGAGAACGAGGGGGTTATGACTGCCTTCCTGGCCAGCCACCCGGAATTTGCCGCGGAGCCCCCCGCGCACGACTTCGGATTCGCCTGCCCCGGCCCCGGTCTGACCGTATTGCCCGCCCGGCACGACACCGACGGGTTTTTCACCTGTGCCCTGCGCCGCAGGTAGTTTTTCATTGCCGCCCCCCGACCCGCCGCAACCATCCCGGCGTGGTTCCCGACTCCGATTACCGTATCAAACTGCAGGTCTTTGAAGGCCCGCTGGACTTGCTGCTGTTTTTGATCCGGAAGAACGAGCTCGATATCTACGACATCCCGATCGAGTCGGTCACCCGGCAATACATTGAGGCCCTCCACGCCATGCGGGAACTCGACCTGGAGGTCGCCGGCGACTTTTTCGTGATGGCGGCGACGCTGATGGAGATCAAAAGCCGCATGCTCCTCCCCAAGGGCCAGCACGCGGTCGATCCCAACGCCGAGGAAGACGAGATGGATCCGCGCTGGGAGCTCGTGCACCAGCTCCTGCAATACAAGAAATTCAAGGAAGCCTCCGACCAACTGGGGCAATTGATCTCCAGCCGCCACGACTTGATGGAGCGCCACGTCTCGTCGCTGCACCTCGACGCCGCGGACCGCGCGCTCAAGCCCGTCGACCGCATCGACCTGTGGCACGCCTTCAACGACGTCCTGCGCCGGCTCGCCGAGAAGCTCGTCATTGGCGAAATCCGCGACGAGCAGGTCACGGTCGCCGACCAAATGGATTATTTGCTCGAGCGCATCACCCGCGAAAAATCCTTCGTTTTTTCCGATCTCTTTCCCGGCAAGGTCACGCTGCGTTACCTCGTGGCGACATTTCTGGCCGTCCTCGAACTCACCCGGCTCAAGCGCCTGCGTCTAAGCAAAGACGAGGCGTTCGCCGACATCCGCTGCGAAGCCGTGGAGGAGAACCCGCTTGAAACCGCCCCCAACCCGAACAAGGTAACCGCGTGAGTAAAAACCCCAGCGCGCGCACTCCCAAGGCCGGACTCCTCGGTGTCGGCCTTGACAATCAGGACGGTCACAAGCGCATCACCACCGGTGAGCAATTCGCCATCGTCGGCGGCTCGGACGAAACGCACGGCCGCATGACCGAAACCGTGATCAAGACCTTCGAAACCCTGAAAGGCCGGGGCAAGCACCTGCACGAAGTCGAGCCGCAGGAGCTCTCCGACATCATTCGCGACTCCACGCCGCATTGACCGTGTCATCACCGCCCGCCCGTTTGCATTTTCCGCAATTCCCGCTCCACTAGCCTCTATCCCAACCAACATGTCCGACAAAATCACGAATCTGAATTCCGACTCCTTCAAGTCCGCCGTAGCCGCGGCCAAGCCCGTCCTCGTCGACTTCTGGGCCCCGTGGTGCGGTCCCTGCAAGGCCATCGCCCCGATCCTGGATGAGCTCGCCGGCGAACTCGACGGCCAGATTCAGATTTGCAAAGTCAACGTCGACGAGAACGACGCCATTGCCGCCGAGTATGGCATCCGCGCGATCCCGACCATGCTGATCTTCAAGGCCGGCCAGGTCGTCGAGCAGATCGTCGGCATGATGCCGAAGGATGCGCTCAAGGCCAAGATCGCCGCGCACGTCTGACCCATCATCGCGCCAGCCACAGGCCGGCCGCGGTCAACAGGGCGTAAAGCCCGAGCAGTTTTCCCGCTTCGCCCAGCAGAACGATGAGTTCGCTGGGCGATTCGCTTTCCCGGAGCCGACGGAATTGCCGCCAACCGACCGGCGCCAGCAACGCCGGCAACAACAGCCACGCCGAGCTCAATTGCACGGCCACGACCGCCGGAAGAATAAGCGCAATCAGCCACGCACCCGCAAACTGCACTTGGGCAAAACCGCGACCAAACCGAACGACGGTCGTGCGCTTTCCCGCCTTCGAGTCCGTCTCCACATCGCGATAATTGTTCAGCACGAGGATATTCGCGGCCAGCAGGCCGATCGGCACGGATACCCCCAGCGCAATCGGTGACAATCCGCCAGCCTGCACGTAGTAGGTCACGCCCACCGCCACCGGGCCGAAAAACACGAAGACGAAAACATCTCCGAGGCCGTTGTAGCCAAGTGGATAAGGCCCCCCGGTGTAGGCCACGGCACAGAGCACGCTGACCACGCCAATCGGAATCAGCCAAGGACCGCCCCACGCCACCAGCGACAGCCCAAGGAGAAACGCCGCGGCCAGCACCGTCACCATCGCGCGCCGCATCGCCGGCGGTGCGATCAAGCCGGCCGCGACCGCGCGTCGCGGCCCCACCCGCTCGGGCGTGTCGGCGCCTTTGACGAAGTCATAGTAATCGTTGGCGAAGTTGGTCCCAATCTGGATGAGCAACGCAAAAAGCAGGCAGAGCCCCGCCGCCAGCGGATCGAGCCGATCCACCTGAGCCGCCAGTGCCGTGCCGACCACGACCGGGGCTACCGCCGCCGGCAGGGTCTTGGGCCGCGTCGCCTCCAGCCAAACCCGCGCGGATGTCGACGTCGTCATCGCCCGCTCACTTGAAGCGCTTGTTGAACAACGCGAGCGAGCGCTTCGCCATCAGGCTCACCACGACCGGCAGCAGGAACAACACGGTGGCGGCGTAAATGTAGAAGTCGGTGATCCCGCGGAACACCAAACCCAGCATCCACAGCGCCAGAGCGTAGACGGTGAGAAACCCACCGGCGGCACGGGCAACGCCGTGTTGATCGTCCACACCAACAAGAAGGCCAGAAAGCCCGGCCCCGCCCCGCACATTGCCACGGCCAGACCCGCAAAGTAGAACAATGGCGCGTAGAACGTCACCCGCCCCTCCCAGCGCACGAACTGCCGCAGCACACCTACGGTGATCAGTCCCATCTGCACCTGAAACACGAATTGCCAAGCATCGCTCGAGGAGATCCCGGAGGTATGCTGGAAACACGACTCGAGCCCCCCACTCCTACTTGCCGATCAGGATTAACCCGCCGAGCAGCGCACGCATGAAATCGATGTAGTTGCGCGGCTTCTTGAACTCCTCCGTGAAATTCACGCGATTGTCGCCG
>JAPOIC010000029.1 GCA_029979145.1 Opitutaceae bacterium | reverse complement strand
TCGATGCGGCTTTCAGACGCCGTTTCATTTTTCGCGCTGGGTGAAACAGGTCTACGGCGTGCCGCCGCGCCGTTTGCGCGCGGACTCCTGGGGCGCGGCGCACGCAGACGGTTAGTTCGTCACTTTCGTCGCGCGGCCGGCCTGCCGTTGAAGAAATAGATTTCGCGAGACCGGCGTGTCATGGCCGCAAGTTTGCCTTGTGGCCCGGCGCGGCGGGCGCACTCTCGGCGCGATGCCCCGCGTTACCCCGCTGTTGATGCTGCTCGGCCTTGCCGTCGTCACGCCCGTGGCGGCGGCGCCGGACTCCGACGTTTGGCGCATGGTCTCGACCTACCTGATCAAGGAAGCCGAGATCGCCCTTGATGACTTGCCGGCACCGGCCGACCCGGCAAACGCGCGCGAGCGCGAATTCTGCACCGCCGTCGTGGCCTTGTCGCAGCAAACCGTCACGGAGGCACGCATCGCCGAAGTGGAGCGGCGTCTGACGGCGCTGCATGACGCACAGGCAGACGACGAGATCGGGCGCGCGAGCCTCTTCCTGCTCGGCCGCATCGCGCAGGTGTTTCGCGCGGTGCCGGACAACGATCGCGCCGCCGACTGCTACCGGCGGCTGCTGACCGGCGAGGTCACCGATCACTGGGCGGATCTCGCCCGGGTGAAGCTTGCGCTGCTGGAGATCTACGTCCTGCCCGCCGCTGCGCCCGCCGCGCGTATCGCCGCGGTGGAGTCGCTGCTGACCGGCGTGACGGATCCGGTGACGCGCCGCGACCTGCACCGGCTCGCGGCCCGCGGCCTGATGTTTTACGGGCTCGACCCCGCCCGCACGCTCGAACACTTGCTGGCGTCAGAGTCCATCGGCGGCCTGCGGGGCATGCCGGCCGCGGATCAAGTCGTGCAGATATGCAACGTCGCGTGGCAGCTGGGCCGCCATGAGGTGTCGGATACATTCCGCGAGAAGCTGCGGCGGGATTACCCGCGCGATCCACGAATCTATCTCCTCGACCAGCGTGCCGCCGGCCAGCCGGTGCCGGTGGGCACCAAGAAGGGTGGGGCATGAAACCGCGCCATCGCCAGATCGCCGGCATTCTCCTCGCCTTGGCCGCCTATGGCGTCGCCGCCTACATCGTGCTGACGCGTCCGGGCACTGTGCTGTCCGACGACGGCCGGGTCACCATCCGCATTGCCCACTGGCAGATCGAGGAAGGCCCGCCCGCGGCGATGGATGCGCTGATCGAACGCTACGAGGAGCTCAATCCGCACATCAACGTCGAGCAGGTCATGGTGCCGGGCAAAGTCTACAAGCAGTGGTTGCGCACGCAGCTCATCGGCGGCGAGTCGGCTGACATCATCGAATTTGGCAGCTTCATCGGCGGCGTGAGCGACATTCCCCCGCGGTTCTTCGACCCCATCTCCAGCTACCTCGAGGAATCCAACCCCTACAACGTCGGCACCCCGCTGGAAGGCGTGCGCTGGCGCGACACCTTTGTCGACGGCCTCAACACCCCGCCCGACACCTACATCGAGAATCTCAGCAACTACTACGCGGTCACGCTCTGCATGGTGACGATGCGGATGTTCTACAACCCGGAGCTCCTGCAAGAGGTGTCCGGCGACACCACGCCGCCCGCGACCTTCACCGAGCTGCTCGCGCTGGGCGAACGTTTGAAGGCCCACAACGCCGCCCACGGCACGGCCTACTCGCTCCTCGCGGGCAGCCAGTTCAACGGCATGGTCCTGATGTTTCCCTTGGTCAGCCGCAGCGGTCTCGACGTGCTGGCGGACATGGATCGCTTTTATCTGCAGGGGCCCGACTCGCGGGACTCCGCGGTCGAGTTTGTGCGCGGCAGCTGGAATTACCGCCGGCCGGAGCTCGAGCGCGGCCTGGAGACGATTCGCGAGGTCTCGAAGCACCTGCGGCCCGGCTTCCGTCAACTCGATCGCGATGCCGCCGTGCAGGAGTTTCTCCGCAGCCGCGCGCTCATCATCGTGACCGGCACTTGGGACGCCACGAGCCTGCGCCGGCTGGCGCCCTTCGAAGTGGGTGTGGCCAAGATGCCTTACCCCACGATGGACGACCACTATTGGGGCCACTACGCGTGGTCGCCCGTTTCCGAGGGCGCCGGCGGCGGGGCGATGGCGTTTTACCTCAACAAATCCGGCAAACACAAAGCGGAGGCCATCGACTTCCTGCGCTTCATCACGAGCTACGAGGGCAACGGCCTCTTCGCTGAAAAGAGCGGCTGGCTCCCGGTGATCCGCGAGGTGCCCGTGCCCGAATACGCGCAGACTTACCTGCCGGATTTCCGCGGTTTCGTCGTGCGCACGGATTTCATGCGCGGCTTCGGATCCGAGACGCGGGATGTGTGGGAACAGGAATTGCATCTCCTGATCTCGCCCAACGGCGGCGTGGAGCCCTTCCTCGGCGCGCTCGAACCGCGTTTCCCCGAGGCGTTGCGTCGCGACGTGGAGGCGGAGGTGCGCAACGGTTATCTCAGCCTGCGCCGCGATCTCGGTCCGCTTACCTCGCTTAGCGTGCTCGACCGGCTGGAAGGCGTGGATCCTGAACGCCGCCGCTCGCGCATGGAACGCGAGGGCAGCCAGAATCTTTCCGAAGCCCGCCTGTATGAAGCCGTGGCGGTCCTGCGCGACGGCCCCGCCGTCGACCGCTGAAATTCTCGCCCGGCAACTGGTGCGCCTCCCGCCAGCAGCAGTTTGTAACGTATTACGTTACAACTTCCCGAGGCGCACCGAATCCCCGGCTGCACAGGAAGGGCGATTCGTTCCTACTGTTTTGTAACGTATTATGTTACTAATTTCAGCCGGTGGCCTGCGCGCGGCGGAGGTTGTCCAAGACGATTGCGGCGGCGACGCCGGCGTTGAGGGATTCGGCGGCGCCGTGGCGGGGGATGGTGATGGAGCGCGTGACCTTGACCTGCACGGCCGGGGAGAGGCCCTGGCCTTCGCTGCCGATGACGATCACGGCGTCGCGCAGCGGGGGGAGGGCGTGGACATCGTCGCCGGTGAGGTCGCAGCCGAGCACGGGCACCGTGGCCGGCACGCCGACCAAGACCGCGGGCAGGTCGGCGACGTGCACCACGACGCGGGCGAAGGACCCCTTGCTGGCGTTGATCACTTTTTGGGAAAAGAGGTCGGCGCAGTCCGGCGAAAGCACCACGCGATCGATCGCATACCAATCGGCGATGCGGAGGAGGGTGCCGACGTTCCCGGGGTCCTGCACGCCATCGAGCATGAGGGTCAGGCCGTGAGCCAGCGCACCCTCGGGCAAGGGTGGACGCTTGATCGTTCCGACGGCGAGGACCTCGGTCGGGGTGGGAAAGTGGCTGGCGCGGGCCATTTCGGCCGGCGGGATGACCGTGACATTGGCTGTCCCGGCGGGCGGGATCCACGCCGGGGTGGCATAGAGGGCGTCGAAGGCGAAGCCCGCCGCGAGCAGTTCGCCCACGACCTTGACCCCCTCGACGACGAAGCACCCCTCCGCCTCGCGGTTCTTCTTTTCGCGCAGGGCGCGCAGGCTTTGCAATTCGGCCTTGGTCAACACGGCCGGAGCATCCGCGCCGGGCCGGGCCGGCGCAATCCTTCTCGTGGTTGCATCGCGCCGGCAAACCCGCAAGCGTGCGGCTCCTGTATGAATCAACGACTTGGTTGGGGCATCCTGAGCACGGGCCGCATCGCAGGCATTTTCGCCACCGGCGTCGCCCGCTCGCAACTCGGCCGGCTCGTCGCCGTCGGCAGCCGCACGCAAGCGAGCGCCGACCGGTTTGCGCAGGAGTTTGGCGTGCCGCGCGCGCACGGCAGCTATGAGGCGCTGCTCGCGGATCCCGAGGTGCAGGCGGTCTACATCGCCACGCCGCACCCCCAGCACGTCGAGTGGGCGGTCAAGGCGGCCGAGGCCGGCAAACACATCTTGTGCGAGAAGCCGATCGGCCTGAATCACGCCGAGGCCATGGTTATCACCACCGCCGCGCAGGAGCACGGCGTGCTGCTGATGGAGGCGTTCATGTATCGCAGCCACCCGCAGACGCAGAAAGTGCTGGAACTCGTGCGTTCCGGCGCGATCGGCGACGTGAAGCTCGTGCAGGCCACGCTGGGCTTCTTCGCGCCGTTCAATCCCGAGGGCCGGCTCTGGTCCAACGCCTTGGGCGGCGGCGGCATCATGGATGTCGGCTGTTACCCCGTGTCGTTTTCGCGCCTCATCGCCGGCGCCATGGCGGGCAAGCCGTTCCTCGACCCGATCGAAGTTTCCGGCTCGGCGAATCTGCGGCCCGAAACCGGCGTCGACGAGGCCGCCGCGGCCACGCTGAAGTTTGCGAATGGTCTGGTCGCGCAGGTCGCCTGCAGCGTTGGCGTGTCGCAGGACAGCTCGGCGCGAATCTTCGGCACCAAGGGCATGATTCACGTGCCGTCGCCGTGGATCGTCCCGAGCGAGGGTGCCGACGCGCTCATTCACGTCACCGTCGACGGCCGCACCGAGACGCTCAACGCCAAGACTTCGGAAAATCTTTACGGCATCGAGGCCGACGTGGTGGCGCGGGCCCTAGCCGACGGGAAACGCCAGACCGCGGCCATGCCGACGGCCGACACGTTGGGCAACATGGCGACGCTCGATCGCTGGCGCGCCGCCGCCGGGCTGATCTTCGAGCAGGAGAAACCGGAAAACTTCACCCACACCCATGTGCGCCGATCCCTGCGCCGCCGCACGACGAACCTGATCCCGCAGGCCTCGATCGCCGGACTCGATCTGCCGGTCTCGCGCCTGGTCATGGGCTGCGACAACCAGACCACGCTGCCGCACGGCGCGGCGATGTGGGACGACTTCGTGGAGCGCGGGGGCAATACCTTCGACACCGCCTACATCTACTTCGGTGGCGTGCAGGAAAAGCTCCTTGGCTGGTGGCTTCGTCATCGCGGCATTCGGCGCGAAGTCGCCGTCATCGCCAAGGGCGCGCACACGCCGTTCTGCAATCCGGACGACATGCTCGATCAGTTCCACCAGTCGCTGGAGCGATTGCAGACGGACTACGCCGACATCTATATGTTGCACCGCGACAATCTCGAGGTGCCGGTCGGCGAATTCGTCGACGCGCTCAACGCCGAGGTGCAGGCCGGGCGCATCAAGATCTTTGGCGGTTCCAACTGGTCGCTGGCGCGCGTCGCCGCCGCCAACCGCTACGCCAAGCGCAAGGGCCTCCAGGGCTTCATCGTCGTGAGCAACAACTTCAGTCTCGCACGCATGGTCGACCCGGTTTGGGCCGGCTGCATCTCGTGCTCCGATGTGGAGTCGCGCCGCTGGCTTAAACGTCACCAACTCCCGGTGCTCGCGTGGTCGAGCCAGGCGCGCGGCTTCTTCACCGACCGGGCGGGTCGCGACAAGCGCGAGGACGCCGAGCTCGTGCGCTGCTGGTATTCTGACGACAACTTTGAGCGCCGCGAACGCGCCTACGCCCTGGCGAAGAAGAAGGGCGTGACGCCCATCGCCATCGCCGCGGCCTACGTGCTCGCGCAGCCGTTCCCGACCTTTGCGCTCATCGGCCCGCGCCAGTTGAGCGAGACCGTTAGCTCGTTGCCCTGCCTTGGCGTGACGCTCACGCCGCGCGAAATTTCGTGGCTGAATCTCGAGCGCGCCAAGCCCTGAGGGCGGGAAAAGCTGTTGTCTCCGCGGTCCTCGCGGCCACTCTGGGGTGAAAGTCCAGCCGCGATGAAACGACTCCTTCCCTTCGCTCTCGTTGTTTTTGTCCTCGGTCTCGTTGTAACCCCCCTGTGGGCGGCGTCCCGCCCGGTGGCGGCCACGACTTCCAATGGCGCCCCTGGTGCCGGCATGGCCGCCGCGGTCACGACCGTGACCGGCATGGCGATCTCGCCCCTGCTCGGCACCGGAGCCTATGGCGCCTATCAATGGGCCGCGGCCAAGAAAGCCGGCAGGCCCACGGAGGATCTTCCGTGGTTCGCCCAGGTGACTTTTTGGCTGCCTGCCCTCGGGCTCGTGGGCTTGGTCGCCGCGAAGGACTCGCTCGGCGGTGTCGTGCCGCCGGGCTTCAAGAAGCCGCTGGACGTGTTGGAGACCATCGAAAACAAGGCCTCGGGTCTCGTTGCCGCCGGCGCCGTGGTGCCGTTCACGATGGTCGCGCTTTCCGACATGCTTTCGGCGCCGGCGCCCACTGCGCCGGGACCGGTGACCACCGGGCTCGCCATGATGCACTTCGGCGCGATCGATTTTTCGTGGCTGCTCAATCTTCTGACGGTGCCTTTCGGCATCGCGGTCTTCGCGGTGGTGTGGATGGCCTCGCATGCGATCAACGTCCTGATTTTGCTCAGCCCCTGGGGCGCGATCGACGCGGCCCTGAAGGGCATGCGCACGGGCTTGCTCGGCCTGCTCACGCTCACCGCCACGATCAACCCGTGGATCAGCGCGGTGCTCTCGATCGTGGTAATCATCATCGCCTACCTCGTCGCCGGCTGGGCCTTCCGCCTGACGGTGTTTGGCACGCTCTTCAGCTGGGATTTCTTCACCCTGCGCCGCCGCCGCTTCACGGTTGCGCCGAATGACAACAAGGCCTTTGCCGGCGGCAACCTGCCGGAAGTCCCGCCGCGCACCTATGGCCGCCTGCGCAAGACCGAGACGGGCCTGAGCTTCGCCTACAAGCCGTGGCTGGTGTTGCCGGAGAAGACCGTCACCGTGCCCGCCGCTGGACTCGTGGTGGGACAGGGGCTGTTCTTCTCCACTTTACTCAACGCCGAAAACCAAACGCGCTTCCTGCTGCCGCCGCGCTACCGCGGCCACGAGGAAGCGCTGTCCGCGATTTATGCCTTGGGCGGGGTGCGCCCCGCCGGCCTGCGCAAAGCATGGAGCGCGATGCGCGAGCTCTTTGGCGGCAGCGCCGCGAAGACGCAGATGGTCTGAGGCGTTTAGTTGGAGGGCGGGGTTTCCGAACCCCGCCTTCGTATGGGATGAGACTTTCGTGGCAGGATTCGGAGACCACGCCGGACATATGACAGTTGAGTGAGGACTCTCAATCCGCCGTGACGACAAACTCCTGCCGCCCCGTGTTTGCCGTAGCCTTGGCGATCAGCCGCAGGCGGTAGACATGCTCGCCCCAGACCAGCTTCAGGCTGGCGTCGGTGATCACGTATTCGTCCACCACCGCGTCGAGCGCGTTGGCGTCGTAGGCGAATGTGGCCTTGGCCCCGGCGGTGGCGGTGAGGTGGACCTGGCCGCCGGCGGCAAGCTCCGGGCGGCGGTGAAACATGAAGTTCCACGTCACGGGCTCGGTGGCCTTGGTCAGTTCGAAATCGTCCGCGAGGTTAAACTGACCCTCGCGATCGAGACGCAGCGTGCGCGTCCAGCGTTGCGCCGCGGCGGCCTCAGGATAGGCGCCGGCAAGATCGACGGTGAGGGTTGCCGACGTTTCGTCCGCGCTGAAAGCGGCATTGCGTGCGGCAAAGGCGCGGCCGTTCATCTGCATCGCGCCGTTGATCGTGGGCAGGGAATGCCACTGCGACTGCATTGTCCAAATTTCGTAGCGGCGCGGGCTGAAGGTCTTCGCGGTGTAGGTTTCCACGCCGACGTCAATGAACAGCGGCGAGCCGTCTAGGCAGGCGAGGAATGACCCCACGTCGTTGTGGTTGTGGCTTTCGAGATTGTGGCCGCCTTTGGCGGCGACGATAAACCGGCGCCCGCGCATCACGGTGAATTGCAGGTCGGGCAGCCAGACGTCGGCCGGTGGCGCGGTGAGGCGTCCGGCCGGCGGCACGGGATCGAGCAGCGCGGCCAGTGTGCGGTTGAGCGAGCGGATCATCGCAATCTTGCGGTCGGCCTGGTGCGCCTCGGCCCATTGGCCGAAAGCGATGAGCGCCGGGTCGCCGATGGCGCGACCGTAGCGCTGCACGAGCGGAGCCGTGATGGTAGGGCGCGCGGTGGCGTCGGCGAAATTCACATACCAGTCGCCGATGAGGTGTGCCCGCATGATGAAGCGGCCGGTCTCGGCGATGAGCGGTTCGCGGAAGAGGTCGATCGCGCCGCCGGACGCGCTATGCAGGAGCTCGAGGCAATCGAAGAGACTGCCGCCCGCGCGGTCCCAATACCCGGGACCCTCGTCACATCCGCCGTCCGCCGGCTGGTGGGCGATGAACACGTCGAGGCTGCGCATGATCTTGTGCACGGCGGCGACGCGGCGCTCGGGATCGGCCTCGAAGACGAGGACGGCGGCGAGCCAGTTTGAGTTCACCCACGGGTTCCAGTTGTTCACCGCGTGGCGGCCGATGTGCCAGCCCATCCACCAAAAGTCGTCGCGCTCCAGGCAGGGGGTGAGCAGGCGGTGGTTCACCTCGTGCTGGATGCGCGGGAGCAATTGCGGGGAAATCGCGGCCAGCTCTTCGCCGAGCAGATGAATGGTCCAGGCCAGGTGGCCGGCGGTTTCACCCACGCCAAGGTCGACGGTCGGTTCGTGGCAATCGGGCAGGCCGGCGCCGGCCGCCTGGATTTCAAGGTGCGCGGGCCAGCCCCAGTAGCTTTCCTCGCAGGTCAGCCAGAGGTTGTCGGCGATGGCATCGAGAAACCGGCCGCGGCCCTCGGCGCATTCGGCCAACACGAGGTCGTGCAGGCGGGTGCGGCGGCGGAAATGCGGGTCTTGGTAGGAACGACGGTCGCCGTTGCGTGCATAGTCGAGGATCAACGTGGCCTTGAGGTGCTCACAGTCCTCGGCGGCGCGCTCCTCGCCGGTGGCGATGAGCGCGGCGCGGGTGGCGGCGGGGATTTGCTCCCAGGCGGCGCGGTCGCGGGCGGCCGGGTAGCGGCGCCAGTTGGCGGTGGGCAGGAGGCAGACGCGCACGGCGGCGAGGTCGTGGCGTTCAGCGAGCAGGGGTGGGGCCATGATCCAAGGCTGCGGGTGGCGGCGGGAGCGGCAAGGCCGGACGGCGCGACTCCCGATTTTTGCCAGATTTGCGCTGGAGCAGGGCGGTTGGGGGATTAGTTATGGGTCCGACGCATCCGGCCGGGCCGATGAGTCGTATTTTTCGATGTTGAACGAGTCTCTCCAGACCCATGCCGCTCACTACGTCTCCGGCGCGATGCCGCCGGAAGAGCGCGAGAGCTTTGACGTGCTCCTGGCGTGGCATGCCGGGTTGCGGCAGGAGGTCGCAGAACTGCAGGACATGGCGGTGCGGGTGACCCTGGCGGCGGAGCCGGCCGAGGCGACGCCGCCTCCTGCCCTGCGCGATCGAATTTTGCAGGCTGCGGCCGACCGACCGGTGCCGGCGCCCGATGCCTTGGTGGTGGCGGACCGCGACGGCCTGGTGGAGTGGGTCAACGGCGCGTTCACCGATCTTTGCGGCTACTCCCTCTCCGAACTCAAGGGTCGGCGGCCGGGGCAGCTCTTGCAGGGTGCCGATACTGATTCAGCTGCGGTGGCGCGCATTCGCACGGCGTTGCGCAAACGCCGGCCTTGCCGCGAGACGCTGGTGAACTACCACAAGAACGGCTCGGCCTATCGGGCGCTCATCCGCATCGCGCCGATTCTCGATCACGCCGGCGAGCCGCTGTTTTTCGTGGCCCGCGAGCGTCGCGTCGACGCCTGAGCACTCAGTCTCGCGTGAACGCGCGCGGGGCTGAATCGATCAGTGCGGTAAAGGGCACGCCCCACAGCACGGGCGGATCCTGGACTTCCGGATCCGCGTCCGGGACCAGATGCTGGAAAACCTTGCCGAAGCTCAGGCTGCATTGCAGGCGCCGCTGGCCCTTGGAATCGATCTTGGGATTGAGCGTGAAGATCGTGGTGTTGAATGGGGCGGTGCGTTTCAGCGCCTGCGCCTGCCGCCGCGCTTCCCGGTAGTCGAGCGAGCGGTCTTTAACCAACGCGTCGAGGCGGGCGAGGTCCTCGCGGGGCACGTCGCCCCAGAGCCGGCGCATGGTGGCGAGCGTCACGACCGGGGCCGCGATGTTGACGATGCGCTTCTGGTCGCCCTCCTGCACCCGATAGCCGATGACGAGGATGAATGGCTCCTCGATGTCGAACTGGCGGAGCGCGTCGCCGAGGTCGACGGGCGTGCGGTATTTCACGGCTTTGGGATTCACCGGCAGACCGCCGTGCGCGCGGTTCACCTCCGCGGGGATGTCCCACTTTTGCGTGTAACCCGGCGGCACGTAGCCGTCGAAAAACGTGTTGCGCACCCACTCCTCGAACACAAGGCCGTGCTGCTGCACCTCGATCGCGGGGAGTAGAGTCACGCAGGCGAGGGCCCAGACGGTTAATCGTGTCAACTGGCGCATTTGTGCTGGCATGGTGCTCCCTGCCGCCCAAGGTGCAACGCGACAGTCCCCTCGCGCATGCATACCCCCCGGCCGGAGTCCCCCCGCAGCGCCAATTGCCAGCTGCTTTACTTCACCACCTACAGCTCGACTGCCGACGGGCAGGTCCTCGCGGCGATCACCAACGCGTGGTCCGAACACCCCGAGGGCGCGAGCCTGGCGCGCCTTGACCGCGTCACCGGCGAGCTCGCGCCGCTCGCCACCTTCGCGGGTCCGGCGATGCAGGCTTACCCGTATTTTGCGCGCCCACGCTCGGCCGATCCCGCGGAGGATTATCTCTACAACGGAACGGTGGCGAAACATGGACTCAACAAGTCCAGCCCCTGCCTGCATCCCGCGACCGGCAATCTGTTCTTCGTCTGGGGCCGCGAGGACGGCTGGGGGATGCTCGATTGCGTCAACGTTCACGACGGTCGCCGGCGCACCCTGCTCGAAATTCCGCCGGAGCGCTGCTTGGGCTACACGCATCTTGATGCCGCGGGCGAACACGTGCTGTTGAGCCTGATGGACAGCCGCATTTTGGCGTTCGGCGAGGTGCGCAAACAGAACCGCGAGATGTCGGAGAATTACACGAAGTTCGGCCTCACCACGCAGCTCGCCGAGGTCGAGGTGGCCACGGGCAAGATGACTGTCCTTTGGGAGGAACCGGCCTGGGTTACGCACGTGCAGTATCACCCGCGCACGCGCGACATCGTGCTCTACAACCACGAGTGGACCTGGCCGCTCGGCACGGAGCGGATCTGGCTCAAGCGCGCCGGCGAGGACCGCGTGCAGATCCGCCGGCCCGGCCGCGCCATCTCGTTCCGCGAGTCGCCCGACCTCGGGCTCGACGACGTCGCGCACGAGGTGTGGCAGGAAAATGGCGAAGGCATCATCTACCACGGCGTGCGCTGGGACGCCCCTGGTCATCCCGAGCAATTCGTCGGCCGCGCGCCTGTGGACCCGAATTTACCGCTGCAGGAAATCTCCATCCCGCGCGACCGGCCGTCGTTCTATGGCCATTTCATCCCCAGCCGCGCCGGCGACTTCGTCATCACCGACGCGATCGCCAACGACCAGGGCCTCGCCCAGCGCCGCGGCAACCTGATCTCACGGCTCAACATGGACTGGGCCACCGGCCACATGGAGGTCGTCCCCCTCTGCGAGAGCAACACCTCCTGGCACACGCAGGACAACCACCCGCACCCCGTGCCCAGCCCCGATCAAAAGGAAGTCCTGTTCACGTCCGACTGCGACGGCGTTCGCCGCATCTACTCTGTGCCCGCAGAGTGATGCCCAGCAGCATTCCCGCTGCCTCCAGCCGTTTGTAACGTATTACGTTACAACTTTCCCCGGGCGCGCCCGAGGGATCGTCGGGGCGCAGAGTCTTCGTCCGGCCAGTTTGTAACGTAATACGTTACTTTTTGTGGTGACCGTTTGCGAAGGGTGGGGCGGCGTGAAAGCAAACGTTCGCCATCCGGTCTTGGGTCCGCCTGACTTGCCTTGGCGACCGTGACTGCCATTGGCGTCGCCGACTTCTGAAACCCCGACTTCCCAATCATGAATGCCCCAACCGAAAAGAAATTCCCGCTGCGTTTCGTCCCCGTGGTGGCCCGCCTGCTCCTGGGCCTGCCGCTGCTCGTGTTTGGGCTGAACGGTTTCCTCAACTTCATCCCGCAGCCCGAGGTCGAGCTGCCCGAGGGAGCGATGGCGTTCTCCATTGCGTTGGCCAACACCGGCTACATGTTGCAGCTGATCGGCCTGACGCATCTTGTCACCGGCCTGCTGCTGGTGGTGAATCGCTTCGTGCCGTTCGCGCTGGTGATCTTCGCGCCGTTCGTAGTGAACAGCGCGGCGTTCCATGTTTATCTTGAGCCCTCGGGCCTTGTGCCCTCGCTGGTCTTCGCCGTGCTCGAGCTTTACCTCGCCTGGCAGTATCGCGCCGCGTTCGCGGGCGTGCTGACGGCGAAGGTAAAGCCCTCGTCGGCGATGTGACGGTTGCGCCGCCGGTTCAATAGCCGGCGGCGGCCAGCCGGGCGTGCCGCTCGCGCCCGGCCTCGACGGCCTTGAGCAGGTGCGAGTAATCCGCCGCGAATTTCGCGTAGGCTTCGGTGAAGCAGTGCGTGTGGAGCGTCATGCGCTTCCGGTAGGGCACATAGTTGCCGAGGTGCCAGCCGACGTTGCGGTAGAGCCCGAAGTCGCCGGGGTTCAGCACCAGCTGGATCGCGCCGGGCATGGCCTCGCAGTAACGCAGGCAGAAAAGCTCGAGCTCTTCGTCGGTGCGCTGGCGCTTTTCATCCCACAATTCCTCCTGGCTGGAGGAGGCGTAGACGCGCAGTTCCGCCTCAGAATTGTGCACGCGTTTGAAACTGCCGGGGACATACCACGTCGAGGTGTCCTCGTAGAGCGGGCAGTTCACCTGGTTCCACAGCCGGAAATCCATCGCGATTTCCTGCCAGCGCTCTTCGCCGTTGGCGGATTGAAACTCGTCTTACAACACGTGGTAGCGCCAGTCGCGGTGCCACTCCGTTGACCATGGCCGTTCGCGAGGACCGAAGAGCAGGGTGGCGTCCTCGGTCGGCTTCAGCACGTGCTCGTCGGTCAGCAGGGCCTTGATTGCGTCGTTCAACCCCTCGATGTGGTCGAACTCCCGGAAGGGCTTCATGTCCAGCTCGCCGGCGTGGTCGGCAATGCGGCTCAGGCGCTGCGCCTGCGGCCCGCTGAGGCGCAGGGCGATATCGTAGGCCTTGGCGGCCTCGCGGCGGAGGTCCCGGAGGAGCGCGGCGGGAATGACGTCGCGCAGAATGAAGTAGCCGTTGGCGCGGTAGAAGGCGCGGTCGGCCTCGGTGGGGATTTGCACGGACATGGGAGGGTGAGAGTCAGGCGTGAACAGGCTCCCGCGGGGGCTTCGTCCGCATTTCACGCTGCGGGCGGCGACGGCTCAATCCCGGATCGACGCGATTATTCATCGTGCCGGCATGTCGCCGCCGTCGCTCAGCGAAACACGCCGGGCAGCTCCGTCTTGGGGTCGACGAAAGCGATGGCGGTGATGACGCCTTGGGCGTCGAGAGTGAGCACGGTGAGTTTGTCCTCTTGGGACGGGTAGCGCGCGAGGAAATCCTCGGCATCAGCCAGCAGGATGCGGTGCGGGTATTTCTTCATCTTCGGCAGCGCGAACATCCGGCCGACTCC
This sequence comes from Opitutaceae bacterium, assembly GCA_029979145.1. Classification (GTDB taxonomy): domain Bacteria; phylum Verrucomicrobiota; class Verrucomicrobiia; order Opitutales; family Opitutaceae; genus Cephaloticoccus. Next base: position 562 of record JAPOIC010000029.1, on the reverse strand, counting down.
TGGCATGCCGTAAATGTTGGAGATGAACAGGGCGCCATGCTGCGCGAGCAAGCCGGCCGGCTGCCGGGCGAAGTAAGCGTTGGCGGCCTTGCCCGGGCTCATGGCGAAGGCCACGATCACGAGACGCGCACCGCCGGCGTAGGTGTAAACCTGCTCGTGCTGGTCCTGGGTGGTGAAGGGCTCGAAGGTGTCGCCCACCTGGTAGGGGGTGGCGGCGCGGAGGGGCAGGGCGGCGAGAAGGAGGCCGCCGAAGAGCGTGAGGCAGGCGCGGAGGTTCATGCCTCGACCCTCGTCGCCCGCGGCGCCGGCGGCAACGCGAATCGGGCCGCTGCGGCGTTGCGCGGCGCGGCGAAAGTTCGCAGCGTGCCGTGATGAAACGACTCCTCGTGTGGATGGGCATGATGGCCGCGGCGGCGGGTTGAGGACTTGCGTTTCGGCCCGTTGGGGACAACGGGCCCTACCTTGGCGGGCTTTTTCGGCACGGGCAGATAGGGATCGATCCGCTGGCGGAAATGATCAAGGGAAATGAACCCCTCAGGGCCGCCTCCGCCCGAAAGGGATG
>JAPOIC010000165.1 GCA_029979145.1 Opitutaceae bacterium | reverse complement strand
TCCATTCCCCGCCTCAGCGAACGTGATTTGCTCATCGCGGCGGGATTTGGAAATCCCGCCCTACATCAATCCGCGAGGAGGTCCTGGTATTCGGCGTGGCGCTCGATGAAGCGCGCGACGTAGGAGCACTGCGGCACGACCTTGCGTCCGCCGGCGCGGGCATCGGCAAGGCCGTGGCGCACGAGCACCTCGGCCAGGCCGCGGCCGCGCAGTTCGGGCGGCACGAAGGTGTGCGTGAAGGTGACGACGCCCGCCGCGAGCGTGTAGTCGAGCACGGCGGCCGTGCCGTCGACAGCGAGCGAGTAGCGTCGGGCCGTCGCGTCGTGGGTGACCGCCGGCTCGCTCATGCGTCGAGGATGTTGTCCGGCAAACGCGGGGGCAGAAGCTTAGGCCGGGGCAACTTCGTCTTGATCGTCACGTAGCGGCCGGACTTCGCGGCTTTCTCGAAGGCGCCCATGACCTCGACCACGTGGGTGGTGAGGTCGCCGTTGCAGCGGAAATTGCGGCGACGCCGGCGGACGCTGTAAGCCATGTCGGCCACGCCGGTGCCGCGGAGGCGTTCCTCGGAGTGGGTCAGCTCGGCATTGATGAAGTCGGGTTCGCGGCCGCGCTTGTATTGGACCGGGCCGGTGAAGGTGTTCGGGTCGGGCACGAGCATGGTGCCCTCGCTGCCGAAGACCTCGATGCGCGGCATCGGCGCGCCCGGCCAGGTATCGAAGCTCATGATGAGCGTGGCGATCACACCGTTGGCGAATTCCGCCGTGCCGGCGTAGTGCGTGGGCACCTCGACCTTCACCTTTTTTCCGTTGAGCGGCTGGCTGGTGATGGTGCGGGTCGGGAACGAGGCCTTCGTGCTGCCGCTGACGCGCTCGACCGGACCGAAGAGATTCACGAGGGCGGTGAGGTAGTAGGGGCCCATGTCGAACATGGGGCCGCCGCCCTTTTTGTAATAAAACTCCGGCGCGGGGTGCCACGACTCGTGGCCGCGGCCCATGCAGTAGGCGGTGGCCGCAACGGGGCGGCCGATCACGCCGTCTTCCAACAACTGCTTCGCGGTCTGGCCGCCGCCGCCGAGGAAAGTATCGGGCGCACCGCCGACGAGCAGACCCTTGCGGCGGGCGAGTGCGAGCACGCGCTTGGCTTCGGCGACATCGAGCGCAAAGGGCTTCTCCACGTAGGCGTGCTTGCCGGCGCGCAGGATGCGCTCGTTGAGCGGCGTGTGGGCCTGCGGGATGGTCAGGTTGATGATGATCTCGATCTCCGGGTCCGCGAGGAGCTCGTCGACCGTGCAGGCGCGCACACCGTATTCGGCGGCCTTCGCCTCGGCGCGGGCGAACTCGAGGTCGGCGCAGGCGACGAGATCGAGGATGTCGTAGCGCTTGCAGCCGGTGAAATAGGCTTTGCTGATGTTACCGCAGCCGATGAGGCCGACTTTGACTTTTTTGGGCATGGGGAGAGTGGAAAAACAAGGAGGGATTCAGAAGCCAAGAAACCAGAGTTCCTGGCTTCAGAATTGTTTCTAGGAAAGAGCAGAAAGCGGGGAGCTGACGACTGATCACGGCGAGTCAGACGCTGGGGGCGGGGCCGTGGTGAGCTGCGAAACTCGCGTAACCGGCGCAGTCGTCAAGCATGGCGTCGAGCGCGGCGGCGATCGGCGCGGCTTTCACGAGACCAGAGAACACCGCCTTGTCCCCAATGGCGTCGGTGGCGATGAAAGTGGGGCGCTGGTTGAGCTGGTGCGCGAAAAACTCCGCGGTGCTCGCGGCGACTCGGTCCTGCACCCGCTTTGACTTCGCGGCGGCGCGGAGCTTGCGGGCGTCGAGCTTCAGGGCTTTGGCGCCGATCTTCACGGCCACGTCCAGGTCGCCGATGCGCGCGCCTTGTTCCAGCGCGGCGCGACTCAGGGCGAGACGCAGGCGGTCGTCGTTGATGCCGAAATCGCGGCCGGCCTCGGCCACGTAGTTGGCGGCGGTGTAGTCGCCCTTGAGCGCCGGGTCGAACCAGCCGGAGTTGAGCATGGTTGGACGGCGCATATGGGTGCCGCTGCGCCGGTAGAACCAGTCGCACTGGGCATGGGAAACAGGGAAGTCGCCGGGGTTCATCAAGGCGATCCGCCACTCAAACTTCACCCGACCGGCATAGTCGGCCTGCAACTGGGCCCACATGGGCTCGACGTAGAAGCACCACGAGGAAAGCACCTCGAGGTAGTAGGCGAGGGTGACGGGCGGCATGGGCGGCGAATCTGGCGGGGCGGCCAGGGCGGGTCAATCCGGCCGCGATCACCCGTGGCGCGAACTTGCATCCGGGGGAATGTTGGGGAAGATGGTGGCGGACATGCGCGCAGGCATCCACCACCTCGCCTAGGCGACACCTATTTTTTCGACGCCGGTCTTCGCCACCTTTTGGTTTGTGGTCATCGGCTGCGCGTCCGCGATCGGCGTGGTGCTTTGGCGAAAACTGCGGGACGTCACCTACCTGCGCTACGCGGGTTACGTCGGCGCGATCGGGGTGATGAGTTTCATCGACCACGTGGCCGGCGACTGGCTGCACGAGCGGTTGGGCGACGCCTTCATTTAAGTGAACAATTTCCTGCACCTGCCCTACGCGGTGTTCTACCTGCTGTTCGTGAACAGTTACTTCAATGTGGCGGAAACCGGCGGCGGCTGGGCCCGCCTGCACAAGGGACTGCTGATGGCCTACGGCTTCGTGCTGCTCTGGCTGGGAGCGGATGCAGTGGCCGGGACTTTTGGCAGCGAATGGGGCATCCTGTCGGTCAATCTGGTCAACCTGGTCTCGTCGTTGGTGCTCGCGGGCATCGCGACGCACGACAACCGGCCGGGCGCCCGCGAATTCCTTTACGCCAGTCTGCCGCTCACGGTCAGCGGACTGGTGCTGGTGGCGCAGTTTCTGTCGGAGTCGACGCACGCCGGCGGCCCGGCGCTCCTGGCCTTCCGCACCGGCTTCATCATGCACGTCGTGATCTTCCTGATCGCGCTGAGCGTGCGCTACCGGGAAAAGCGGCTGCGGTTGAGCTGAGCCGCCGGGCGGGGGGGCGGAACGCCGGTGGGGCGTTACTTGCCGAAGAGCTTCTTGATGCCTTCGCCGGCCTTCTTGGCGGCGTTGCCCGCGGCGTCGGTGGCGGTGGCGCCGACGGTGCCGCCGACCTTCAGGGCGGCCTTGCCGGTGGCGGACACGATGTCACCGAGGACGCTTTCCATGATCTCGCCGGCGAGCTCGTCGGGCGTGATGCCGCCCTCATCCACGCCGAGGTTGTCAAGTGCGATGGGGAGCAGGGGCACGGGGATGGCGGCGGGGCCGACGCCGAGGCGGGCGGTGCCATTGGTCATCCGGAATTTTTTCACCACAAACTTGATGGGCTCGCCGCTCTTGGTCGTGGGCTCTTCGCCACCGCTGCCGGTGAACGACTCGATATTCTTGGTCAGCTGCTTGATGTTGCTGTTCACGAGCTTCGTCTCGTAGAGGAACTCCGGTTCGTCGATGAGGATCTCCTCGATCTCGATGTAGTCGCCGAGGACGGAGAACGGCTTCACTTTCACGTGGATTTTGCCGAGGGAGAAGGCGGGATTGTCGCTGAAGCCCGCGGGGTTGCCCACGGTCAGGCCGCTGAGCGAGCCCGAGCCGGTTAAGGGCGAGATATGCGCCCCGTTGAGGGTGACCGCGGTCTGGGTGAGCTTGGGGCCAAAGGAATTGACGCCGGCCTTCACGACCGAACCGAGGAAGAAGCTGAGGCCGAGGTAGGCGATGACCAGCAGGGCTGCGACGACGCCGAAGACCACGAGGGATTTCCGCTTCTTTTTCATGGTGCGACCGAGGCTAGCCGGGGCGCCGGCACCGGCAAGTCCGCGCTTCCGGGAATTTCCGCTTGTCATGGGGCGGCGGCGCCAGAGCGTTGGCGCCACGAAGTTCTTCCCCATGGCCAAAGCATATACCGAAGCCAGCATCAAAACCCTTTCCTCCACCGAGCACATCCGGCTGCGCCCGGGCATGTATATCGGCCGCCTGGGCAACGGCGCGCACGCCGAGGACGGCATCTACGTCCTGCTCAAGGAGACGATCGACAACTCCATCGACGAATTTGCGATGGGCCACGGCAAGCGCATCGAGATCGAGGTGCAGGAGCGCGTGGTGCGTGTGCGCGACTACGGCCGCGGCATTCCGCTTGGCAAACTCGCCGAGTGCGTCTCGGTCATCAACACCGGCGCGAAATACGACAGCGAGACCTTCCAGAAGGCCGTCGGCCTCAACGGCGTGGGCCAGAAGGCCGTCAACGCTCTCTCGGTGGAATACACCGCGCAGTCCATCCGCGACGGCCAGACCAAGGTCGTCGAGTTCGGCCAGGGCAAGCTCGTGCGCGACCACAAGGTGATGAAGAGCGAGGAGCGCAACGGCACCGTCATCTGCTTCGTCCCCGACGAGGCGCTCTTCGGCAAGGACTGGCGCTTCCGCACGGAGTATATCGAGGACATGTTGTGGAACTACGCCTTCCTCAACCGCGGCCTCACCCTCACGCTCAATGGCCGCGCCTTCCGCTCCGCTAACGGCCTCAAGGACCTCCTCGAGAAAAACCTCACCGGCGAGACGCTTTACCCGATCATCCACCTCGAGGGCGAGGACATCGAGATCGCGATGACCCACGGCGGGCACTACGGCGAGGAATACTTCACCTTCGTCAACGGCCAGCACACCACCATGGGCGGCACGCACCAGCTCGCGTTCCGCGAGGCCGTGGTCAACACCGTGCGCAATTTCTATAAGAAGGACTTCGACGCCGCCGACATCCGCCAGTCCATCGTGGCCGCCGTCGCCGTGCGCGTGCAGGAGCCCGTCTTTGAGTCGCAGACCAAGACCAAGCTCGGCTCGACCGACATGGGCCCCGACGGGCCGTCGATCAAGGACTTCATCGGCAAGTTCGTGCAGCAGACGCTCGACGTCTACCTGCACAAGCACAAGGAGACCGCCGACATCCTTCTGTCCAAGATCCAGGAGAGCGAGCGCGAGCGGAAGGACCTCGCCGGCATCCGCAAGTTCGCCAAGGACCGCGCGAAAAAGGCCTCGCTGCACAACCGCAAGCTGCGCGATTGCCGCCAGCACCTCGGCGAGCGCGGCGACCGCACCGAGGAGAGCACGCTGTTCATCGTCGAGGGCGATTCCGCCGCCGGCTCGCTCACGTCGT
>JAPOIC010000268.1 GCA_029979145.1 Opitutaceae bacterium | reverse complement strand
GTCGTCAAGACCGCGCCGTAGACGTGATGATTGTAGAAGGCCAGGGCGGTGGCAAACGGCAGGCCGCCGGCGAGGCACGCCAGCCAAGACTGCCACCGCCCACCGAGCAGGATCAGCAGGGGAACGGCCAACAACGCGTTGGTCGGGCGCACCAGCACGGCCACTCCGGCAGCGGCCCCCGCCAACAGACCCCAGCCGAGCCCGGAAGAGCGTTGGGCCGCGGCATAGAGCGCGAGCAAAACCCAGAAGGTCGCCGGCATGTCGCTCATGGGCTGGAGTGAAAAGAAAACGAACAGCGGGCTGAACGCGATCAGGCCCACGCCCAGCGCGAGCCAGCCGGGCCGCAGGCCGCAGTGGGCGCGGCCAAAGGCGATGAAGAGTCCGCCACAGCCCACGGCGCACAGCACGTTGACCAACACGGCCGCGTGATCCCAGCCCACGAGTCGTGCGGCGCCGAGGAGCATGACGGGCATCCCGATGGGGTAGGTCGGGGCCATGCGGCCGTCTTGCGGCAGGGCGCGAAACCCCAGCGGTTGTTGATAGTAATAGTTCCACTTCGGCGGATTCAGCCCGGGGATGACGCGCACATCGTCGATGACGCGGCCGGAGTCGAAGAGTTGGGCTTGATTGAAGTAGCCGGAGGCATCGGAACTGCTGGCGACGGAGGTGCCCCAAGTCGCGAGAAGCCAACCGTAGGCAATCCCTGCCGCCACCATCAGGACAACCCAGGCCCGCCGGCTCCGCGCCAAGGCGAGCAACCGCGACAGGGGGGTGGGCGGGGGCGGCGCGGATTCCATCATTTTCGTTGTCGAGCGTCGCAGGCTGCCATTGTTTGCGAACGTGGCACAAATCAAAAACCCATCGCCGGCCCGCGGGTCGGTTCTGACCACCGCTGGTGCGGGCGCATGAGGCGTTGGTGGGAGTATTTTCGGGCGCGGCAGATCAGCCCCGCCGTGCTGGCCGGCTATGTGGTCATGGTGCTGCTGTTCGGCGCGGCGTTTGCGCGCTATTACATTCCCGACAAGGGCTTCAGCTATCTCGTGGCCTTCGGCGGCCGGCAGCCGTATCAGCCGATCTCGGCGTTGAAGGACCTGGATTACCACGTGCAGGCGGATTCGTTTGGTTACGACGCGCAGTATTACGTGCAGATTGCGATGGACCCGACCTTGACGGATCCGGAGCTGCCCGGGGCGATTGACAACCTGCCGTATCGCGCGCGCCGGATTCTGTTCAGTTGGGTGGCCTATGCGCTGGGGGGCGGCGAGCCGGCGCGAATCCTCGACGTCTACGTGCTGGAGAATGCCGTCGCTTGGCTTCTGCTGGCGGTCCTGTTGTTGCATTGGTTTCCGCCGCGGACCTGGGGCAATTGGCTGCGCTGGTCCGGCGTGCTGTATTCGTACGGCATGGCGGTCAGCGTGCGCAACTCGCTGGTCGACGGGCCAAGTCTGCTGTTGATCGCCGCGGGCGTGCTCCTGGTGGAAAAAAACAAACCGTGGCTGGCCGCGGCGGTGCTCGGGCTCGCGGGTCTGGGCAAGGAAACCAATTTGTTGGGCGCGGCCGCCTTGGGCCGACCGGAGGATCTCGGGAAAATCCTGCGTCGGCCGGGCCTGATCCTGAGGGGCGCCTTGGCGGCGCTGCCCCTGGCGTTGTGGCTCTGGTATATCGACCAAATGGTCGCGCCGGCGGCGAACGCCGGAGCGCGCAACTTTGCGGCGCCGTTGGCGGGGTGGATGCAAAAGGCGCACGACGTTTGGACCGAGGCCGTCAATCCCGACACCTGGGCGCTGGGGGGGCTGCAAAACGGAACGTTTTGGAGCCTCCTAATGCTCGTCGCGCTCACGGTGCAGTTCCTTTACCTCGTGCTGCGTCCGCAGTGGCGGCAGGCGTGGTGGCGCGTCGGCGTGACCTTTGCGGTCCTGATGCTGGTGCTGGGAGATGCCGTGTGGGAGGGGTATCCCGGCGCGGCTTCCCGTGTGCTGCTGCCGATGCAGCTCGCCTTCAACTTGCTGGTGCCGGCCACGCCGCGGTGGTGGCCGGTCTTGCTCCTCGGCAACCTGACCCTGCTCAGCGCGCCGGCCGCGTTGCAACCGCCGCTGGGGGATGGTTACGCGATCACGACGGGCGCTGAACTCGCGCGATCCGGCGAAGGCGGCAAGCTGCGCATTGCGTTCTCACCGGAGTGGCACGAGACGGAGCGACAGAGTGATCACTACTGGCGCTGGAGCCGCGGTTCGGCGACGATGACGGTCATGAATCCGCACGGGTTTCCGCTGGAGGCGGAAATCGAATTCATACTTTCCGCCCTGCAGGAACGGGAGATCACCGTGCGGGGACCGGACAATGAAGTCCTTTGGCAGGGTGGCATCCGCGACGAAGTCACCCGGGTGCGCCTGGCCGTGGTGCGGCTCGCGCCGGGACCCACTACGTTGCATTTCCAAACTGACGACACGCGGGCTGCGGCCCAGCATGACCCGCGCCGGCTGGCGTTCTGCCTCAAGGATTGCACCATCCGGCTTCAGCCTGGACCGGCGGAAGGCGCGGCGTTGATCGGTCCAGCGTCGTTGCTCGGCTCATCGACGGTTCCGAAACTGGCCGTGGAATTTCGCGACGGCTGGTTTGAAGCGGAGCGGGCGGACACGTTTTTCTGGCGCTGGACTGGCGGACCGGCTGATTTCGTGCTGACCAACCGCCACG
>JAPOIC010000014.1 GCA_029979145.1 Opitutaceae bacterium | reverse complement strand
TGGCCGATGACGTGCTCGTCGAGCGTCTTCTTGATATCCGACGGCTTGATCAGGCGGAAAGCGGGCTTGGCCTCGGCGGCGGGTGTCTTCACCTCGCGGTCTATGATCGTCTTGCAGACGTTGACGCACGAGTCGCAGATGTAAACGCCCGGGCCGGCGATTATTTTCTTCACCTCCGCCTGGGATTTTCCGCAAAACGAGCAGAGGGTCATGCGCGACGACTTGGCCATGGTTAATCTGTCCCTTTCAGGGCTGGACTTGTCGAGTCAATTGACCGGCGGGAGCCGGCTTATGCCGCAGTTTGCACCGCGAGCGATTGCGCTTCCTTGGTCGATTCCACCACGTGGTCGACCAAGCCATACGCCTTCGCCTCTTGGGCGCTTAGGTAGTAGTCGCGATCCGAGTCCTTCTCGATCTGCTCCGCGGTCTTGCCCGTGTGCTTCGCGATGGTCTCGTTTAGCGTCTTGCGCCAGCGGAGAATCTCCTTGGCGGCGATGGAAATGTCCGCGGCCTGACCGCCCGCGCCACCGGAGGGCTGGTGAATCATCACGCGACTGTTCGGCAGGGCGAAGCGCTTCCCCTTGGTGCCGGCGGCGAGGAGCACGGTGCTCATGCTCGCGGCCATGCCCACGCAGTAGGTGACGATGTCACACTGCAGGAAATTCATCGTGTCATAAATCGCCATGCCGCCCGTGACCACGCCGCCCGGGGAGTTGATGTAGAGCTGGATGTCCTTCTTCGGGTCCTCCATCTGCAGAAAGAACATCTGGGCAATGACCAGATTCGCGACCTGATCGTCGATCGGCGTGCCGATGAAGATGATCCGGTCCTTCAGCAGGCGGGAATAGATGTCCATCGACCGCTCGCCGCGGCCGGTGTTTTCAAGGACGATGGGGACGTAGTAGCTCACGGGATTTCTCAGGCCTTCGGTTGGGTGGTGGTCACCGTAGCCTTGGAAACGAGGAAATCAACTGCCTTGTCGAAAATGATGTTCTGCTGGATGCCGCGGAGGGCGTCGCGGTTCTTCGACAACTCCTTCACGAACTTGTCGGGCTGCTGGCCCGAGCGCATCGCCTCGCGGTAGATGAACTGGTTGATGTCCTGCTCCTCGACGGAGAGCTTCTCCGCCTCGGCGATCTTGGCCAGCGCGAGCTGGAGTTTCACGCGACCGACTGCGGCCTTCTTGGCGTTCTCAACGAGCTCCTGCTTGTCCTTCTCGAACTGCTCCTGCGGCATGCCGCGGCGCATGTTCTCCCCGATGAAGCGGCGGAGCACTTCCTGGGTCTCGCTCTCGACGAGCGACTCCGGGGCGTCGAAGGCCAGCTTTTCCAGCAGGGCGTCCGTCACCTGGCGGCGTTGCTCGGATTTATTGCGGCCTTCCTTCTGGAACTTGAGGTTGTTGCTCACGCTGGACTTCAGCGCGTCGAGGCTGTCGGCCTGGTGCGACTTGAGGAATTCCTCGTCGATCGGGGGCAGCACGCGCTCGCGGATTTCCTGCACCTCGACGGCGTAGGTCGCGGACTTGCCGGCGAGCGCCGGCGCCGCGGCGAAATCCGCCGGGAAAGTGACGATGACGTCTTTCTTGTCGCCGGGCTTGAGGCCGGCGAGTTGCTTGCCGAGCCCGGGGATCACGCCTTCGTGCTCGCCTTCAACCTCTTCCCAGGTCTGCGGGACTTTGCCGTAAATCTGCTTGTCCGGCACGAGCTCGGCCACGGGCTTGTCGTCGACGGACCCCTCATAAGCCAGCTTAACGTAGTCGCCCTTGGCGGCGGCACGGTCGGCCACCTTGAACTCAGCGCGCTCACCGCGCATCGCCTCGATCGCGGCGTCCACTTCGGCGTCGGTCACGTCGGTCGGGGCAACCTCGGTCTTGAGGCCGGTGTAGTCCGGGAGCTCAAACTCGGGACGAACATCAATCGTGACCGTGATGACGGCCTCCGCGCCGGCCTCGATCTTGCCGGGCTCGACGTTCACGACGTTGAGGACATCCAGCTTCTGCTTCTCCAAGCCTTCGCGGTAGGCCTTGGTGACGACCTTCTGCTGCAGCTCCTCGTTGATGTCCTTGCCGTAGCGGCGCTCGATCATGGCCAAGGGGGCCTTGCCGGGGCGAAAACCGGGCAGGCGGGCCTGCCTGACGAATTCGCCCACGACGGCCGAGCGCTCGGCGGCGACTTCGCCCTGGTCGAGGGTGACCACCAGGCTCTTGCGGGTATCAGAAATAGAGTTGAGTTGAACGTTCACGGGTTTGGATCGACTGATGTTGAGACGTAAACCCGCCAAGTTACCCCCGGCGCCAGCCCGGTCAATGCCTGATTCAAACTCTTGCGCGCCGACGGGCGGCGGCCTTTCGTGGGGCCATGCCCTCGCTCCGGCAACTCCTTGACCGACATGGCTCCGCGCTCGTCCTCGACGCCGCGGCCACGTCGGTGCAGGTCGGCTGGCTGCGGCGCGATGCAGCGCCGGCGTGGACGGCCTCCGAAGATGAAGCGGGTATCGCGTTGTTCACCGGGATCGAGCAGCTCGGCGTCGATCTCAACGCCATTGAGGCCTTCATCTTTTGCGAAGGACCGGGCTCCCTCCTCGGCATTCGCACCGCCGCCACCGCGTTGCGCACTTGGACGACCCTGCGGCCGCGTGCCGTTTACACCTACCAAAGCCTCGACTTGGTGGCGCAGGCGCTGAATCGCCCGGAGGTCACGATCATCGCCGACGCCCGCCGCCAGCTGTGGCACGCGCAAGTCGTCGGGCAGCCGCTGCGACGCGTGCCGAAAGACGAACTCACCGCGCCTTTGCTGATGCCCGCCGGCTTCCGCCACTGGTCCGAACTTCCGCCCGAGGTCGAGACCACGCCCTACGACCTTGCGGCCTTGTTTGCTTCGGCTGTGGAAGTCGACTTGCTTCGCCCCTGCGACGAGCCCGACGCGTTCCTGCATTCGGATCCGGAATACAAGACGTGGACGCCGCAAGTCCACCGCGCCCCATGAACGCCCTGCCCCGCTCTGTCCCGCCCCACCGCTGCTGGGCCGCCATCGATCTCGCGGCGTTGGAGCGCAACCTTCGCTTGATCCGCGCGTCGCTTCCCGCGCACATCCGCTACGTGGCCGTGGTCAAGGCCGACGCCTACGGCCACGGACTGCATCACGCCGCGGCGCGCATGATGCATTCTGGTGCCGACCTTTTCGCCGTCGCCAATATCTCCGAAGCCGCGCAACTGCGTGAACTCGGTCCTGGTTGGCCGATTCTCCTGCTCAGCCCGTTGTTGCCGGAAGAGGACCGCTTTCTCGCTGACCTCGACCTAGCCGCCACCGTCTCGACGGCCGGTGAAGTCGCCCGCTTCGATGCCGTGGGTCGCGCGGCCGGCAAGCGCCTCAAGGTCCACCTCAAGGTCGACACCGGCATGGGTCGGCTCGGCGTTTGGCACGAGCAGGCGCCGGAATTGTGCTCGGCGATCCTGGCGGCTCCGCACTTGGAACTCGCGGGCGTCTTCACCCACTTCGCGAGTCCCGACGACGATCCCGCTTACACCGCCGAGCAGCGCAAGCGCTTTCTCGCGGCGCTGGCCCGCTGCGAGGGGGTCGATTCTTCCAAAATCTTCGTTCACGCTGACAACAGTGCAGGTTTGGAAACGATGCCGGGGCAAAGCCCGTTCAACGCTGTGCGCGTCGGCCTCCTGCAATTCGGCATCCTGCCCCATCCGAACTCGCTGCTAGCCCAGGTGCACACGGAGCCGGTGTTCAGTTTTCACACGCGCGTCGGCATCGTGAAGGCGTTGCCGGCGGGCACCACCATCAGCTACGGGCGCACCCACACGCTGCCCCGCGACTCCATCGTCGCCGTTCTGTGCGCCGGTTACGGTGACGGCATCCCCCGCGCCGTCAGCAATCGCGCCGAGGTCCTGATCCACGGGCGACGCTGCCCCGTGCTCGGCCGCGTGACCATGGATCAAACCATCGTCGACGTGACCGACGTGCCGGATGTGGCTTGCGGCGACGAAGTCGTCCTCGTCGGCCGGCAACAGGGAGCGGAAATCAGCATCACCGAGTTCAGCCGCTGGGCGGACACCATTCCTTGGGAAACCCTGTGCTCCGTGACGAAGCGCGTGCCGCGGCTCTACCGCACGCCCCTCGGCATCTAGCAAAAGCTTGCCCGGGTGCGAGGGCCCGGGTTTTTCTCGGACGTGGCCCAGCCCCGCGAATCAGCCGCCTGCTCCGCCTGCACCAGCCGCCGGGACTTTCTCAAAGTGTCCGCGCAGGCCTTGGGTCTGGCCACCTTGGGCGGACTGCGGCCGACCTTACGGGCGCAGGCCAACCCCAGCGCGGCCGGCAACATTCTTGTCCTAATCAATCTCGCCGGGGGCAACGACGGCCTGAATACGGTCATTCCCCGCGGCGATGACCGCTACGCCGTGCTACGCCCGACCTTGGCGATCAACCCGGATCAAGTTTTGCCACTGGACGATGCGTCCGGGTTTCATCCGGCCTGCCTGGGATTGCATAATCTTTTCATGGACGGACGTTTAGCCGTCTTGAACCAAGTCGGCGCGCCGGCGCCGAATTTTAGTCACTTTGGCGCCTTGGAACAATGGGCCACCGGACACACCACGGCCCGCGCCGACACCCCAGGGTGGATCGGGCGGTATTTCGACGAGGTCCCGCCCTCCCTGGGCGACCCCGCCGCCGTGCATTTCTCGCCGGCCTTGCCGGCTTCGCTGCGCTGCGAGTCGGAACCGGAAGTTTTCAGTTTCAACGCCGCTCCGACCGACGGGCTCCAAGTGAACCGCAGCGTGGAACGAATCGTCGCGACCTTCCTACCCATCTCCGAGTTTCCGAGCATCGTGTTCGCCGCCAATCTCCGCCGCACTGCCGCGCTGATTGCCAGCGGCACCAAGACGCCAATCTACCACCTAACCTTGCCCGGGTTCGATACTCACAGCCATCAGGCCATTCCGCATGCCCAGTTACTGCGCACGCTTGCCGAAGGCTTGGCGGCGTTTGATCAGGAACTGCGTTACCGCCGGCTCGACCACCGCGTGCTAACGCTGGCGTGGTCCGAGTTTGGTCGCAGCGCCCGGGAAAACGAACGGCATGGCACCGACCACGGCACGTTCGGACCGGTGTTCGCCCTTGGCGGAAAAGTGCGCGGTGGCCTGATCGGGGCCGCGCAGCCGGCCAGCGCCGAGGCGGTCGTGCCCGAAATCGATTTTCGCGCCGTGTATGCCACCGTGCTGGCTCGCTGGCTCCAGACCGACCCCGAGCTCATTCTCGGCCGGGAGTTCGACCTGCTCGATTTTGTCTGAACGACAACGGCTTACTTGCCTATGCCGGAAGCCCGGAAGCCGATGGCGCGCAGTGCCTCGAGGTCGAGAATGTTCCGCCCGTCGAATACAAAAGCCGGCTTGGCCATGCCATCGTAGATGCGTTGGAAATCGAGCGTCTTGAATTCGTCCCACTCCGTCAGCACAGCGATCGCGTGCGCGCCTTCACAAGCCGCGTAGGCCGTATCCGCTACGGTTAGTCGCTCCGCGTCGGTCCCGGTGGCGCCGACATCCCGCCGCACGTCATCGGCCGGCACCTTTGGGTCGTAGACCACGACGTTCGCGCGCTCGCCCAGCAAGTCGCGGCTGACATTAATGGCGGCCGATTCACGCGTGTCGTTGGTGTCCTTCTTGAAGGCAAACCCCAAGAGCGCGATTTTCTTACCGGCGACGGTATTGAACAGCGCGCTGACGATCCGCGACGCGAAGCGACGCTTCTGCCAATCATTCATCTTCACGACGCTCTCCCAGTAGGACGCGACTTCCGGCAAACCGAAGTGCTCGCACAGGTAGGTAAGGTTGAGGATGTCCTTTTGAAAACAGGACCCGCCGAAGCCCACGGAGGCCTTGAGGAATTTCGCGCCGATGCGGCTGTCTTTGCCGATCGCGTTGGCCACCTCGTCCACGTCGGCGCCGGTCGCTTCGCACAGGGCCGAGATCGAATTGATCGACGAGATGCGCTGCGCCAAGAAGGCATTGGCCACGAGTTTGGAAAGCTCGGACGACCAGAGATTCGTGGTTACGATGCGCTCGCGCGGCACCCAGCGGGCATAAACCTCGACCAAGGTCTGAAGCGCCTTCGCGCCACCCGGTGTGCGTTCGCCGCCGACGAGAACGCGATCCGGACTGAGCAAATCGGCGATCGCGGTGCCTTCAGCCAGAAACTCCGGATTGGACAGCACCTGAAAATCCACCCCGTGCGCGTTCTCGGCCAGAATCTCTTTGATGGTCTCGGCCGTCTTCACCGGGATCGTGGATTTTTCCACGATGATCTTCGGCGTAGTCGCCACCTCGGCGATGGTCCGTGCCACGGATTCGATGAACCGCAAATCCGCCGCCCGGCCGGCGCCGACGCCGTAGGTCTTGGTTGGGGTGTTTACTGCCACAAAAATGATGTCGGCATCGCGAATCCCCGCGTGCACGTCGGTCGAGAAGAACAGGTTGCGGCCACGGCATTGCTTGACGATGTCGTCCAAGCCCGGTTCGTAAATCGGCAGCTTGGCCGAATTCCACGCCGCGATACGCGGGGCATTCATGTCCACGACACGGACCTCGATATCCGGCGCCTTAAGCGCGATCATGGCCATCGTGGGCCCACCAACGTATCCAGCACCGATGCAGCAGATTTTCATAAGCAGAGCGCGCAGCTTGGGCGGCGGCGACGGGAAATCCAAGGCCGATTTTCAGACCCCCGCGCTACGCGCCACCCGCGTAAAACGCCGGCCTGCTTCGCGCAAGGCGTCGCCACTGAGGACTCCGAAGCTGAGGCGGATCCGATTCTTTGGCCCGTCGTCTCCGTAGCATAGGTCACCCGGCACATACAGAACCCCAGCTTCAATGCACGCCTCGCAAAAGGCCGAGTTCAAACCCGTGTCGAGACCGGCGGGGCCTCGCAGCCACAAATAGAGTCCGCCATCCGGGCGCTGCCAGTGCCAGCCGGCATCCGCCAGACCCTCCGCGATGACCGTGTCATGCAAAGTCGTCATCTTTTCGGCATAGAGTGGCCGGATCTTTGCCAATTGCACGCCCAGCCCACCCTTCGCCAGCACGCGCTCCAACACCGCTTGGTTGAAGTTCGCGCTGCCAAAATCGTGATGCCCCTTCGTATGCAACATCCGTCCGAGCCAGTCCTGGTCCGTGCAATACCCATACCCGATTTTCAGCCCGGTCGAAAAAGGCTTGGTCAAGGTTGAGAGATAAAGCCGCGGAAATTCCACCCACTCCGGCATACCCAGCACGCTGGGTGCCTTGGGCGGTTCCGAAAAATAGAGGTCGCGATAGGCGGCGTCCTCCACCACCGGCACCACCAAGTCATGCGCCTGCAACACCGTCGCCAGCCGACGTTTCTCCTCGGGCTGCAGGCAACGGCTGGAGGGATTGGAGAAATAGCTGACGAAATATACGGCCCTGATTCGCGCCTGCTCGCCGGCAGCGATCAACGCGCGCAGCCGGGCATCCAAGGCGTCAAAATCGAGACTTCCGGCATCGTCGATCGGCAACGAAACTGCCCGGACACCCATGGCGCGCAGCATCTCCAGATAGACAAAGTAAGTCGGCCGATCGACCAACACGATGTCACCGGGTTCGCACAGCACCTGCATTGCAAGGTAGAGGGCCTGCTGGGAACCGTTCGTCACAAAGAAGCGCTTGTCTGCCTCGGCGTCGGCCAATCCGGGTTCCCAATTGGCGAGATGCGTCGCCAGCTGCCGCCGCAGCACTGGTCGGCCTTGGTTCGTGCCGTATTGCAGCGGTTCAAGGTCACGGAGTTCCGCGAGCTCGTTGACCGCCGCCTGCACCGCTGCCATGGGCAAGCTGCGGTTGTCCGTGAATCCCGCGGCCAGCGACAGCAACCCCGGAATCTCCAAGGCGGCATTCATCAGTGCGGCGATGGTCGGCGGCTCAGCGCGTTCACCAGCGGCGGAGAAAGCGATGCGGCGGGAGGTGTCGGTGGGCATGAAAACGAAAAAGGGCGCGGTGTTCGACCGCGCCCGGGGAATTCAACTTGGCTCAGGCCGGCGCCGGAGAGGGCGAGCCGTCAGCGAGGGGATCGGGCGCGGCCTCTTCCTTGGGTTTCTTGCCAGCGTCCTTGCCCTTGGGCTTGAGCGGCGGCGGGGCCACGATGACGGGGCTGCGCACTTCGCCGTGCTCGAGGATTTCGAGGACGTGCTTGCCCTCGATGGTCTCATACTGGAGCAGCGCTTCGGCGATCTTGTCGAGCGCCTCACGGCGCCCCGTGATGAGCTCCTTCGCGCGGTCGTATTGCTCGTTCAGGATCCGCGACACTTCCTCGTCAATCTTGCGGGCCGTGTCCTCAGAAATGTGCTGGGAGCGCGTGATTTCGCGGCCAAGAAACACCGTGTCTTGATTGTCGCCCAAGGCGACGGGACCCAGCGCGCTCATGCCATAATCGCACACCATGGCGCGGGCGATCTTGGTCGCCTGCTTGATGTCGCCGTAGGCGCCGTTGCTGAAGTCGCCGGTCACCAATTCCTCGGCGATGCGCCCACCCATCGCCATGGCGATCTGGTCGAGCAGCTTCTTCATCGGCCGGGTGAGAATGTCCTTGGTCGGAATGTAGGTCGTGCTGCCGAGGCTCTGGCCGCGAGGGATGATCGTGACCTTGTGCACGGGCACGGAACCGTCGTCCAAAATGGCCTGCACGATGGCGTGGCCGGCCTCGTGCCAAGCCACGAGCTTTTTCTCCGCATCGTCCATGACGCGGCGGCGTTCGCGACCGAAGAGCACCTTCTCGCGCGCATCGTCGACGTCGATCATCTCGACCTTCTTCTTGTTGCGACGCGCAGCCAGCAGCGCGGCCTCGTTGAGCAAATTGGCCAGATCGGCTCCGGACAGGCCCGGGGTGCCGCGGGCAATCACCGCCACGTCCACGGACTCGTCCAAGTTGATCTTGCGGGCGTGCACGCGGAGAATCTCCTCGCGGCCCACGATGTCAGGCAGGTCGACATGAATCTGGCGGTCGAATCGGCCCGGGCGCAGGAGCGCACTGTCGAGCACGTCGGGGCGATTGGTGGCCGCGATGATGATGACGCCTTCGGCGGTATCAAAGCCGTCCATCTCGACGAGCAACGAGTTCAGCGTCTGTTCGCGCTCGTCGTTGCCGCCACCGAGGCCGGCGCCGCGCTGGCGACCGACGGCGTCGATTTCGTCGATGAAGATCAGGCAGGGCGCGCTTTTGCGGCCCTGTTCGAACATGTCGCGCACTCGGCTGGCGCCCACACCGACAAACATTTCCACAAAGTCCGAGCCGGAGATGGAAAAGAACGGAACGTCCGCCTCGCCGGCCACGGCCTTGGCGAGCAACGTCTTGCCGGTGCCCGGAGGGCCGACCATGAGCATGCCCTTGGGGATGCGGCCGCCCATCTTGGTAAACTTCTTCGGGTCGCGGAGGAATTCGACGACCTCGCTAACTTCTTCCTTTGCCTCGTCGCAGCCCGCAACGTCGGCAAAGGTCAGCTTTTCCCGATCCCGGGTAAGGAGCTTCGCCTTGCTCTTGCCGAAGCTCAGGGCGCCCCGGCCAGCCTGACGCAACTGACGCACAAACAGGAAGTAAAGCAGGCCGATGATCAGGACAAAGGGGATGATGTTGGCGAGGAGCTGCGTCCACATCGTGGTGGCGGGCTGCTCGACGAAGACCTCGGTCTTCTGCAATCGCTCCATGTTGGCATCGGTTACGCGACCAGACGAACGGAAGCTGGTTGTGGTCTGTTCACTGCCCGCTTTGACCGGCATGGCCGTCTTGAGCTCGCCCGTAATCACGGCCCAGTCGCGACCACCAGAGATGTCGGGCTTGATCACGCCATCGCGAATGCCGCTCTGCTCGGCCAGCTCAACGACCTGCTGAATCTTGAGGGTAACCGGCGACGAAAGCCGGCTGGGGCTCCAAATTAAAAGCAGCGTGAGGGCGAGACCCGCCACCAACCAAATGAACAGCGTCTTTGGTTGAAAGCGGTCCGGCGGCAGTGGCTTCAACGGACGACGTTTCTTTTTATGGTCGGATTCAGACATTTAAGCAGTAGGAGTGCGTGAGACGGTGGATGTTCCGGGAGGATAAGTCAATTAGCCCCGCCGCTTTCTCCGGGTCGCAAACAGATTCATTTTCGAGGCGCCTTTTCGTGCCGCAACTCGTGTCGGCGGATCACCGCAAAACCACCGGCGCCAAGACTCTGGCGCGTGGCCACGCCCGCCTCAACGGCCGACAGCAAGGCAGTGAAAGCCTGCCGCGAAGGCGCCGGTCCGCCCCCATGCGCCAGCAGCCAGCGATGCAGCAGTCGACGCACCACGGCACGGGGCAAGTCTGCGGTGCGCTTCAGGGCCAGCCCGCCCCGCGGCATTTCCGCCCAGACGGCATCGGTCCACATTTCGAGCGCGGCATCATCCTCGCCCAACAATTCACGCGAGCGCGCCGCGCCGGCCACGGCATCCCGGCCCGCCGCCTTCACCCAGGCTGGGATCACGGACTGGCGCACCCGATTGCGAAAAAAGTCTGTCCCGCGGTTGCTGGCATCCTCGCGCCACGGCAACCGTGTCGCCTTCATCGCCGCCTCCAATTCCATCCGCAGAACCGCGAGCAACGGCCGCAAGTGCACGCGGCCGCGGGAATGAACCTGAACCGGTCGCGGTGCCGCCAGTCCCCCCGCCCCGCTCCCACGGGCCAGACGCATCAACATCGTTTCGGCCACGTCATTCTGCTGGTGCGCGAGCCAAAGCACTTTCGTGCCGGCACGCTTCATCGCCTCGGCAAAAAATGCCAGCCTCAGCTCCCGCGCCCCGGCCTCGCCCTTCACCGCTTGTGGTTTCCGTCGACGCCCGACCTGCAAGGTCACGCCCAGCTTGTTGCAAAGGTCCCGGCAAAATCGCTCGTCGGCATCCGCCGCCCGACCGCGCAAACGATGGTTGTAGTGCAAAGCGACCAGGCGGTCTCGACGGGCCGGAAAGTGCGTCCACAGCGTCAACAGCAATGCGACGGAATCCACTCCGCCGGAAAGCGCCACCGCCCACGCACTGCGTCCACGATCGCGCTGCACCCACGCCTGCACCTCCGGGTGCCAACGGGAAATCGGCAATATTGCCGCCAGCTGCGCGGCTCGTCGCTCGAGGGTCGCAGCCTGCAGCTTCATCGGCACGGAGGCCGCAGCCTCAGTTGAAACTCAGGTATTCGCCGCCGAAATGAGACACGAGCGCGGCGGGCAGCTTTACCCGGCCGTCCGGCTGCAGGTTGTTTTCGAGCAGGGCCGCGAGCACGCGCGGCACGGCGAGACCCGAACCATTCAAGGTGTGCACGATCTCCGGCTTGCCGGTCTCGGACGAGCGGAAGCGGATCTGCGCGCGCCGGGCTTGAAAACCTTCGAAATTCGAACAGCTCGAAACTTCCAGCCAGCGTTTCTGACCGGCCGCCCAGACCTCGAGGTCGTATTTCTTGGCCTGCGCGAATCCGAGGTCGCCGCCGCACATGAGCAGCACGCGGTAGGGCAATTCGAGCTTCTGCAGCAGCGACTCCGCGTCGCCGCGCAGCTTTTCCAATTCGTCGTAGCTGGTCTCCGGGTGCACCCACTTGAGCAGTTCGACCTTGTCGAACTGGTGCACGCGATTGAGCCCGCGCACGTCCTTGCCGTAGCTTCCCGCCTCGCGGCGGAAACAGGGCGTATAGGCGCAACGACAGACCGGCAGCGCGGCCTCATCGAGGATCTCGTCGCGATAGAAATTCGTCAACGGCACCTCGGCGGTCGGCACGGCGTAGAGCTTGTCGTGCGTCTCATACATCTGCCCTTCCTTGTCGGGGAGCTGGCCGGTGGCGGTGGCGCTGGCGGCATTGACGAAG
The DNA here is from genome assembly GCA_029979145.1 of Opitutaceae bacterium. Classification (GTDB taxonomy): domain Bacteria; phylum Verrucomicrobiota; class Verrucomicrobiia; order Opitutales; family Opitutaceae; genus Cephaloticoccus. The sequence continues at coordinate 5,387 of JAPOIC010000014.1, read as the reverse complement.
ATCGGCGGCGAAACCTCCGTGTAGCCCGCCTTGGCGTTTTCCGTGAGGAAGAAATTCAACAGGGCACGCACGAGCCGCGCGCCATCGCCGATGAAGAACGGGAAACCTGCGCCGGTAACTTTGGCGCCACGCGGAAAGTCAAACAACCGGTCGAACCCCGCGATCTCCCAGTGCGGCACCGCGCTGGCGGGGCCCGTGAAGGGCATCCCGTGCTCGGCAATCGCCTGATTGTCTTCCGGCGTGCGGCCCTCGGGCACGGTGGCGTGGGGCAAATTCGGCAGCGACAGCAAGGCCTCGTGCCAGCGGGTCTCGGTGTCCTTGAGCTGAACTTCCTTTTCCTTCACGGCCGAAGCGACGGCCTTCATTTCCTGCACCTTCGCGATAAATTCCGGCGAACCCTTGGGCAGCGCGGCCATGGCCGTGTTGGCGGACTTCTGCTTCGCGCGCAGCTGCTCGACCTCGGTCAGCAGGCTGCGCCACGCCGTGTCCAGCGCCAGAACGTTGTCGAGATCGGCATCGAGGTGTTTCTTGGCAATCGCCGCGCGCACGAGGTCGGGCGACTCACGCAGTAATTTCGGATCGAGCATGGAAAGCGGTAAAAGTTACTTGGTCAGGCGTTTGTCCGCCAATTGCAGCCGCGCATAAACTTCCTTGGCCTGCAACATTTTCAAATTCCCCGCGGGTGCCTGCACCACGACGTTGGTCGGGCTCGTCAACGGATAGGGACCGTAAAGCCGCGGATCCGTCGGACCGAAGATGCCCATCGTCTTCACGCCCAGCGCGGCGGCCAGATGCATCGGCCCGCTGTCGTTCGAGATCACCCAATCGGCGCTTTGGATCAGCGCCGGCAGCGCCACCAGGCCCGTGTTGCCGGTGAGGTTAAGAAAGCGATCGGCCGGCAAGTTGCCCTTGTCCGGGATGTAGGCGTTACCCGCCCAGATGACGCGCCGGCGGCGGTTGGTGCGCAGGAGCAGTTGCGTGAGCAGGAGAAACCCACCCCACTTCTTTTCGGCCCGGCGGCTGTCGGGAAAGATCACGATCGGAGGGAGCTTGTCGCCGTCGTCGGGAAACCCGGGCTTGAGCTTGTCGACCTCGCGAAACTTCACCTTGCCCCGCAATTCCGGCTTCGCGCCGAGCACGGGACAAAACTGCAGGAGAATGTCCACCGCATGGCTGCGACGCCCGCCCGGCGGCAGCGGCACTTTTTCGTCGTAAAACACGCCGGAGAGCTCGCGGCAGTCGGTTCGGCCGATGACCTGCTTCGCCATCGCGCGCGAGGCCATCAGGCCGGTGCGCAGCAAACCCTGCATGTCGAACACGTAGTCAAACTTGGTATTTCGCACCTCGCGCATCATCCGCAGGAAGCCCTTGGTCCCGCCCTTGCGCTCAAAGACAAAAACCTGATCCACCGCCACGCTGGCCTGCACCAGCGGCGCAAAGATATCCCGCGCGATCCACGAAATGCGCAGGTCCTTGCATTGGGCCTTCAGCGATGTCGCCACCTGCAATGCGTGCACAATGTCACCGAGAGAGGAGGGCTTAATGATGAGGAGTTCCGTCATGCGGGGAATGAGTCGAAAAAAATCTGCTTTTGACGGTGCGGCTGCAACCTTTCATGGAGGTTCTCGCCAAAAAAGTAAACCGCCTCCCCTCCCCGCGTGCTCAAAATGCTCCTTCAGACCGCCGGCTGGACCGTCGCCCACACGCCGGAGATTCTCCTGCGCGCGGTCGCGGTGGTGCTCGGCGAGGCCGTGCTCACGGCACGGCGCCGGTCGATGTTGTCGAATCTGCACCACGCCTTTCCCGAGCGGGACCTGGCTGAATTGCGCGCCCTCGCCCGCGCCAGCGCGCAACGCCTGATCGAGACGGCCCTGTTCTCGCTGGCCACTCCCTACCTCACCAAAGACCGCGTGCGACAAATGGTGCAGGTCACGCCGGAGACCGTCGCCCTGATCACCCAACAACAGACCGCGCCGACACCGGTGCTGCTCGCCACGCCGCACTTCGCCTACTGGGAAACCCTGGCCTTTCTCGGTCTGGTCACGCCGCCGCCATTTCCAGAAATCGGCACGATCTTCCGCCCCATCGACAACCCGGTCGTCAATGACTGGGTCAAGGCCTGCCGCGAGCAGCACGGCCTCCGGCTCCTTTCGCGCAAGGACGGTTTTCAAGAGGCCCTGCGCATCCTGCGGCGCAACGGCACCATCATGCTGTTGTTCGATCAAAACGCAGGCATGCAGGGCGCCCTCGCCACGCTCTTTGGTCGCGTCTGCTCCACTACGGAACTCGCCGGCCTGCTGGTGCAAAAATTCGCTGCCCGCACCGTCGCCATCCACCCCGTGCGCACCGCTTTCTGGCGGGTTGAGCTGCACGTCGAGGATGTGCCGACCGACGGGACCGTCGCCGGCGTGACCATCGCGCTGAACCGCTGGCTGGAAAACAAGCTCTCCACCGACGCCAACCTGTGCGCGTCGTGGCTCTGGGCCCACGCCCGCTGGAAAAACCAGGACATGCCCGCCAAGCGCCTGCGGTTGGAGTCCAAGCGCAACCTGCTCGCCGAGGATCTCGCCGCGCGCGGTCTCGCCACCCCGCCCCGCAAATCCCGCCTTTGGTTGCGTCTGCCCAACTGGCTGGGCGACGTGGTCATGCTGATTCCGTTGTTGCGCGCCATTCGCGCCGGGCGGCCCGACGCCGAACTCATACTCGTGGGTAAAGCCGCCTTCGCTCCATTTTTGGAATCCGCCGGCCTGGCCGATCGCTTCGTGCCGCTGCCAGCGCGCGGGCGCGGTTACTTTCCCGCCTTTCTCCGACTGCGGCATACCTTCGCCGATTTCGCGCTGCTGTTCACGAACTCCGTCCGCGGCGACCTGGAGGCCTGGCTGGCCGGCGTGCCTCAACGCTTCGGCCTCGTGCGCCCCGGCAGGCGCCGGCCCCTACTCACCCATCGGTTTCTCGTGCCAGCAGAGTTTGACGAGACGCGCCATCATCAGCTGGAGCTGTGGACGAATTATCTGACCCACTTCGGGCTCAAGGCTCCGGCGGATTTCACCCCGTTGGCCACACCGGTCACAAACGCCAGCCTCGTTGTCGGCCTGATCGCGGGTTCCGAGAACAATCCCGAAAAACGTTGGCCCGTGGCCCATTGGTGCGAACTGATCGACCGGCTGCCCGCCAACGCCAAAGTCGTGCTCTTCGGCACCGCCACCGACCGGGCGATCACGGACGAGATCGCTGCGCGCTGCGGTCGGCAGGTGGACAACCTTGCCGGCCGCACCAACTTGCGCGAATACTGCGATGCCCTCCAGCGTTGCACCGTGCTCGTCACCAACGACACCGGCGGCATGCACCTCGCCAACGCCCTGGGCGTGCCGTTGATCGCGCTCTTCGGCCCCACCAATCCCGTGCGCACCCGGCCCGTGTTCGCCGCACCGGTTACGATTCTTCAACCGCCCGGTTCTCCGGCGACCGGTGGCGGCACATTGGTCGACCTCACGCCGACACAGGTTGAAACCGCCCTCACCTCCTACCTGACGCGGACAGTTTAGCATTGCCCGGGTCGGCGCCCCGCAACCACCCTGCTGTGTCATAACCATGCCGATTCTATCCGTCCGCGACCTCCGCACTTACTTCCATACTCGCAACGGGGTGTATCGGGCGGTCGACGGGGTGAGCTTCGACCTGGATTGCGGCGAGACGCTAGGGATTGTCGGCGAGTCCGGCTCGGGCAAATCCGTGACCTGTTACTCGCTCATGGGCTTGGTGCCCCAGCCGCCCGGGCGGATCGAGAGCGGCACGGCGATGTTTGACGGCGTGGACCTGCTCAAGTGCAGCCAAGCCGAGGAGCGCCGCATTCGCGGTAAGCGCATCGCCATGATTTTCCAGGACCCGATGACGTCGCTCAATCCCTTCATGCGGATCGGCGACCAGATCATCGAACCACTGCGCATTCACGACAAGGTGCCCAAGGCCGAGGCCATGGACCGCGCCCTGCAAATGCTCGAGGCAGTCGGCATCAAAGATGCGGCCAAGCGCCTCAACGCATTCCCTCACGAATTCTCCGGTGGCATGCGCCAGCGCGTCATGATCGCTATGGCCCTCATCACCAAGCCGGACATCCTCATCGCCGACGAGCCGACCACCGCCCTCGACGTCACCGTGCAGGCGCAGATTCTCGACCTGATCCGCAAGATGCAGCGTGAAATGGGCATGGGCGTGATCTTCATCACCCACGACCTCGCGGTCGTCTCCGGCCTCTGCGACCGCACCCAGGTCATGTATGCCGGGCGCATCGTGGAGTCCGCCCCCACCCGGCAGTTGTTTACCAATCCGCAGCACCCCTACACCAAGGCGCTGCAACGCTGCATCCCCGCCCTCCAGCCTAAGGGCGCCGAGCTCTACGCCATCCCGGGTCTGCCCCCCGATCTCTCTAAACCAATCACCGAGGAGGAATTACTGTCGCGCTTCCAACTGCCCCCGGAAACTCCCCCGCTCAAGGACGCGCCGCCGCGCCAGCTGGGCGGAGTCAAGATTGAGCTCAACGACGTCCAGACCTACTTCCCCATCCGCTCGGGCGGCCTGATCAAGAAGGAGACCTCGGTCGTAAAGGCAGTCGATGGCGTCAGCCTCCAGATCCGTGAAGGCGAAGTGCTCGGCTTGGTCGGCGAGTCCGGTTCCGGCAAATCGACTCTTTCGCGCACCATCATGCAGTTGGTGCCCACAACCGGCGGCACCGTCGTGCTCGAAGGCCGCAACCTCACCGCGAGCTCCGCCAAGGATATCCACGCCTCCCGGCGCGATCTTCAGATGGTTTTCCAAGACCCCTACGCGTCGCTGAATCCGCGCATGACGGTCTACGCCACGCTCGCTGAACCGCTCTTGGTGCACAAAGTCTGCCCGCCCGCGCAGGTCACTGCCCGCGTGACCGAGCTGATGAAGCTCGTCGGCCTTTCGCCGCGCCACATGCAGAAATACCCGCACGAATTTTCGGGCGGTCAGCGCCAACGCATCGCCATCGCCCGCGCCCTCTCGCTCGAACCCCGCGTGATCATCGCCGACGAGCCCGTGTCCGCCCTCGATGTTTCCATTCAGGCGCAGATCCTCAACCTCCTCGCCAGCCTCGTCCGTCGGATGAACCTCACCATGATTTTCATCGCGCACGACCTCTCGGTGGTGAAGCACATCTCCGACCGCATCGCGGTCATGTATCACGGCAAAATCGTCGAGCTGGGCGACGCGGTGCAAATCATGGAGCATCCGCAGCACCCCTACACGCAAAAGCTCATCAGCGCGATTCCCCGCGTCGAAGCCAGCGCCTGAACGGAATTAAACATTCTGAAGCCAAGAAGTCAGGAAGTCTGAATATGTGGCTTTCTGGCTTTTGAGTTTCT
>JAPOIC010000296.1 GCA_029979145.1 Opitutaceae bacterium | reverse complement strand
GCCTGACCAGCCTTGGGAAATAGGGGGATCGATTTTTCCGGTGGCGGCATTTGTCGCAGATGGAGGGATCCGCCTCTATTACGCCGTTCGGTTTCGGGAGGATCAGCGCCTCTCAGTCGCCCACTGCCGCAGGCGTCGATCGAAAAAGAAGGGCACTATGGGCACGAAGGACAACGCGAGGACGGCCATACAGCGCCGTAGCGCGAGTTTATCTAGCCACGCCTGCAATAGCGCCCAGCAGAGCACCAAAAACAGCACACCGTGAAGCAGGCCGACGATCCGCACCGCGAGCGGCAGACCGGCGAGATACTTCAGGGGCATCGCGACGGTCAGCAGCACGAGGTAGGATACGGCCTCGGCCAACGCCACGCGGCGCAGGAAACCGAGGTCGCTCATACCCTCAGATGCCGGCCAAAATGGCTTTGAGCGTGGCGCTCGGGCGCAGGGCCTTGTCGCCGAGGGCGTCGTCCGGCTGGTAGTAGCCGCCGACGTCCGCGGGCTTGCCCTGAACGCTGATGAGTTCATCGACGATCGCCTTTTCCGCGGCGGCGAGCTTCTCGGCCAAGGGAGCGAAGGTCGCGGCGAGCGCGGCGTCAGACTTTTGGGCCGCGAGGGCCTGCGCCCAGTAGAGCGCGAGGTAGAAGTGCGAGCCGCGGTTGTCGATGGTACCGAGCTTGCGGCCGGGCGACTTGTCATTCTCAAGGAATTTGCCGTTGGCGGTGTCGAGCGTCTCGGCGAGCACCTTGGCCTGGGCGTTGCCGGTTACAATGCCGAGGTGCTCGAACGAGGCGGCGAGGGCGAAGAACTCGCCGAGGCTGTCCCACCGCAGGTAGTTTTCCTGCTGGAACTGCTCGACGTGCTTTGGGGCGGAGCCGCCGGCGCCGGTTTCAAAGAGGCCGCCGCCGTTCATCAACGGGACGATCGAAAGCATCTTGGCGGAGGTGCCGACCTCGAGGATCGGGAAAAGATCGGTAAGGTAGTCGCGCAGCACGTTGCCGGTGACGGAGATCGTGTCCTGGCCCTTAGCGATGCGCTCGAGGCTGAAGGTGCAGGCCGCGGCGGGGGCGAGGATGCGCAGGTCGAGCCCTGACGTGTCGTGATCCTTGAGGTAGGCGTTGACCTTGGCGATCAGCTGCGCGTCGTGGGCCCGGTCAGCGTCGAGCCAGAAGACCGCGGGCGTGCTGGACAGGCGCGCGCGATTCACGGCGAGCTTCACCCAGTCGCGGATCGGGGCGTCCTTGGTCTGGCAGGCGCGCAAGACGTCACCGGCCTTCACGGCGTGCTTCAAGAGGTTCGCGCCGGCGGCGTCGACGATGCGGATGGTGCCGTCGGCGGGAGCCTCGAAGGTCTTGTTGTGGGAACCGTATTCCTCGGCGGCCTGCGCCATGAGGCCAACGTTCGGGACCGAACCCATGGTGCGCGGGTCGAGGGCACCGTGGTGTTTGCAGAAATCGATGACAGCTTGATAGACGCCGGAGTAGCAGCTGTCGGGAATGACCGCGAGGGTGTCCTGGGTCTTGCCGGCCGTGTTCCACATCTTGCCGCCGGCACGGATCATGGCGGGCATGGAAGCGTCGACGATGACATCGGAGGGAACGTGCAGATTCGTGATGCCTTGGTCGGAGTTGACCATGGCGAGCGCCGGGCCGGCGGCGTAGGCGGCTTGGATGTCAGCCTCGATGGCGGACTTTTTGTCCGCGGGGAGCTTTTGGATTTTCTCCACCAAGTCGCCGAGGCCGTTGTTAAGGTCGACGCCGAGTTCCGTGAGCGTGGCGGCATGCTTGGCCAGGAGGTCTTTGAAGAAGACGCGGACGGCGTGGCCGAAGAGAATCGGGTCGGAGACCTTCATCATCGTGGCCTTGAGGTGCAGCGAGAAGAGAACGCCGTCGGCCTTGGCCTGCGCGATTTGCTTGGCGTAAAAGTCAACCAGCGCGGCCTTGTCCATGCGGGTCGCGTCGAGGATCTCGCCGGCCTGCAGTGGGAGCTTCGGTAGCAGCACCTTGGCGGTGCCGTCGGCGCCCACAAATTCGATCTTGGCGGTCGTGGCTGTCGGGAGCGTCACGCTCTTTTCGTTGGAGCGAAAATCATTCGCGCTCATGGTGGCGACGGTGGTTTTGGAATCAGCCGACCAAGCACCCATGG
>JAPOIC010000093.1 GCA_029979145.1 Opitutaceae bacterium | reverse complement strand
CGCGGGTATTTCCCCGGCGAGGCCAACAAGAAGGAGGACCAGCCCATCGGCGTCATCCCGATCGACTCCCTGTTCTCCCCCGTGCGCCTCGTCCGCTACGCGGTCGAGAACACCCGCGTCGGCCAGATCACCGACTACGACAAGCTCATCCTCGAGGTCTGGTCGGACGGCCGCATCACGCCGGACGACGCCCTCAAGCAGGCCGCCTCGATCCTCAAGCACCACCTCGACGTGTTCGATCGCGTCTCGCAGGAGTCTTATGAGTTCGAGTCGCAGGCCGCCGAGGTCTCCGAAGAGCAGAACAAGCTCCGCAAGCTCCTCAACATGTCGGTCAACGAGATCGAGCTTTCGGTCCGCGCCGCCAACTGCCTGAACAACGCCAACATCACCACCGTCGGCGAGCTGGCCATGAAGTCGGAGCAGGAGATGCTTAAATACCGCAACTTCGGCAAGAAGTCGCTCAACGAGATCAAGGACAAGCTCGAGGCCCTCGGCCTTTCGCTTGGCATGAAGTTCGACGAGCGCCTCCTCGACACCAAGAAAGAACTCTAATCTGCCGATCCTCGCGCCGTCCGTGCCGCCCTACGCTGCGACCGGATTGCCGATCGGGGACCGACCCAACCAACCCATCTAATGCGTCACAAGAAACACCGCGCCACCCTGGGTGTGACTCGCGAGCACCGTGAGGCCATGCTGTCGAACCTGACGGCATCCCTCATCACTCACGATCGCATCAAGACCACCCTCACCAAGGCCAAGGCCCTCCGGCCTTTCGCCGAAAAGATCATCACCAAGGCCAAGCGGGCCGCGGCCAAGACCGACCCGAAGGATGCCCTGCATCTTCGCCGTCTGGCCCACGCCGACCTCCGCGACGAGACCGCCCTGACCCTCCTCTTCAATGAGAAGGTCAAAGAGTTCGTCAATCGCGACGGCGGCTACACCCGCATCTACAAGCTCGGCGCCCGCTCCGGCGACGCCGCCGAGATGGCCCTCATCGAACTGGTGAAGGCCGAGGATGGCGGTTACAAGAAGTCCAAGGGCCGCAAGCCCGCCAATGCCAAGGCGACCAAGCCCGCCGCCGAGGCCCCGGCTGCTGAACCCGCCCCCGAAGCCGCCCCGGCGGCCGAGGGCGAGGCCAAGGCCTGAAGCTCCGCTCCCAGCCAAACTCTCCAACGCGTCGAAGCTTCCTTCGGCGCGTTTTTCTTTTTAGGCCTTTCTCCTGTTCGTGACCGGAACCGCCGTCATCTATTGCGCCGTCACCGGCGTCTTCTTCCTCGTCCTGTGGCTCTACTACGACCGCCGCGACCACGCGCGGTTTGAGCGCGAGCGCCGCCGCACCGTGTTCCACTGCATCCGGTGCGACCGCATCTACGAGGCGCCCGCCGGGACCGAGCCCTGCCGCTGCCCCCGGTGCGATCATGAAAATGCGCGCCTGCGGTTCTAGGCGCCCTTGCGATTGCCGCTTTTTTTCCTGTAGTTTTTCCGCTTCCCACTCCCTTATCCCGTATGCCACAGACGATTGCCGTCCTCGATTTTGGTTCCCAATACACGCAGGTCATCGCCCGCCGGATCCGCGAGTGCCAAGTCTACTCCAAGATCTACCATTACACGACGTCGGCGGAAGAACTGAAGAAAGACGACGTCATCGGCATCATCCTGTCGGGCGGCCCCAGCAGCGTCTTCGCGAAGAACGCCCCGATTCCCGACGCGAAGCTCTTTGAGCTCGGCGTCCCCGTCCTCGGCATCTGCTACGGCATCCAGCTGATGGGCCGGCTGCTCGGCGGAGAGGTCGCCAAGAGCACGCACCGCGAATACGGCAATGGCACGCTCGCCATCGCCAAGCCCGGCCGTCTTTTCGCCAAGCTCCCGCGCAAGCTCCGCGTCTGGAATTCGCACGGCGACAAGCTCACCGCCATGCCCCCCGGGTTCACTGCGATCGGCACGACCGACAATTCGCCTTTCGCCGTGATCGAAGACCGCAAGCGCAACTTCTACGGCATCCAGTTTCACCCCGAGGTCTTCCACACCGAGCGCGGCGTCGAGGTCATCCGCAACTTCCTCCTCAATGTCTGCGGCGCGCAGCAGGACTGGACGACGAAGGACTACATCAAGCACGCCGTGGCCGACATCAAGGCGCGCGTGGGCAAGTCTCGCGTCATCCTCGGCCTCTCCGGTGGCGTCGACTCCTCCGTCGCGGCCGCGCTCATCCACAAGGCCATCGGCAAGCAGCTCACCTGCGTGTTCGTCGACAACGGCCTGCTCCGCGCCGGCGAGCGCGAGGCGGTCGAGAAACTTTACGGCGATCACTTCCACATCGACCTGCGGGTCGTGGACGCGTCGAAGCTCTTCCTGCGTCGCATGAAGGGCGTCGATGAGCCCGAGCAGAAGCGCAAGATCATCGGCCGCACTTTCGTCGAGGTTTTTGAGCAGTCGCTGAAGTCGATCGGCCACGCCGACTATCTGGCGCAGGGCACGCTTTATCCCGACGTCATCGAGTCCGTCGCCATTGGCAACAACCCGGCCGCGCTCATCAAGAGCCACCACAATGTCGGCGGCCTGCCGGAGCGCATGAAGCTCAAGCTCCTCGAGCCGCTGCGCGAGCTCTTCAAGGACGAGGTTCGCGCCGTCGGCGCTGCCCTCGGCCTGCCGCGCGAGGTGGTCTGGCGCCAGCCGTTCCCAGGCCCCGGTCTCGGTGTTCGCGTCCTCGGTGAGATCACCAAGGAGAAGCTCGAAGTCCTGCGCCAGGCCGACTCCATCCTCGTCGAGGAAATGAAGAAGACCGGCTGGTATTGGAAAGTCTGGCAGTCCTTCTGCGTGTTCCTGCCGGTGAAGTCCGTCGGCGTTATCGGCGACGAGCGGAACTATTCGTGGGTGATCGCAGTCCGGGTCGTGGAAAGCATCGATGCCATGACCGCCGATTGGACCCGCCTGCCTTACGACCTGATTCAGCACATCTCGAATCGCATTACCAATGAGGTCCAGGCGGTGAGCCGCGTTGTTTACGACGTCAGCTCCAAGCCGCCCGCGACCATCGAGTGGGAATGATCCCTGCCACCACCGCCATGAAATCCATCCTCAAGCACCTCCTCCTCGCCGTCGCCCTGGTGGCCGCCACCGCGGCTCCGGCGGCCGCCACCGAACCCGCCATCATTGCCGAAGCCCGGGCTTTCCTTGGCTCGGAGGCGACCCTCAACGGGGTGAACTCGCTGCACTTCTACGGCACCCTCGACCTTGGCGCGGAAGCCGCGACCACCCAGCCGATCAAGGTGGAGATTTTCTTTGAGCGCCCGTTCCGCCAGCGCAGCGTGATCACCTCGGAACGTGGCACCGAGGTCACCGTGCTCGATGGCTACGATGCCTGGCAGCGGGTCAACCCGGCTGGAGATGACTCGCGTTGGAACCTCTCCGTCCTGCAAGCGCAGCAGATCAAGAACCTCCGGGCAAACGTCTGGCAAAACCTGTCTTTTTTCCGCGGCATTGATCAGGTCGGCGGCCGGATCGATGACCTCGGCACCGTCACGGTGGACGGGCAGTCCTGCCGCAAGCTGGCCTTCGTGCATGACCCCGAGATCATCTTCTACCGCTATTTTTCCGAGGCCACGGGGCAGCTCATCATGACCGAGACCCTGCGGGGCGAAACCATTCGCGAGAGCGGTTCGATGCAGGTGGGCGGCATTCGGTTTCCGCAGGTGCTGACCACCGAGACGACCCGTCCAGATGGCACCACCCAGACGGTCCGAATCCAGTTCGACAAAGTGGAGGTGAACCAGCCCGCTCCGGCCGGCGCCTTCGACGTGCCGCTGCTGATTTCGAAGTGATGGCCGGAGTTGCCTTGCGCCCGCATTTGGCGCAAAGGTGGTCGCGTGCGTCTGATCCACTCCAGCACCAAGACCTTTGATTTAGAGTTCGCGGCCTTCTGCCGCGGCGCGGTGGTTCCCCGCGAAATCACCGATTCCGTTTCCGCGATCCTGGCTGACATTCGGGCCCGCGGCGATGCCGCCGTCGCGCATTATGCCGCCAAGTTCGACGGCGCCCGTCTTTCCGCCCGTCGGTTCTGCGTGACGCCGGCCGAGCTCGCCGCCGCGGCGAAGCGCCTGCCTGCATCCGATCTTCGCGCCATCAAAGATGCGCACGCCAATATCGTGGCCTTCAATCGGCAGGGTCAGGCCCAGGCCTGGCAGGGCCGTAACCGCCAAGGCGCGGTGGTGGGGGAGAAGTTTGACCCTATTCGCCGCGTGGGTCTTTACGTTCCCGGCGGCCAGGTGCCGTTGGTCTCCACGGTCCTCATGACGGCGACGCTGGCCAAAATCGCCGGCTGCCCGGAGATCGCGGTGTTCACGCCGTCGGATCGTCGTGGCCGCGTCGCGGACGGCCTGCTGGCGGCGTTGCATTTCCTCGGGATCACCGAGGTCTACCGCGTTGGCGGCGTCCAGGCGATCGGCGCCATGGCCTTCGGCACCAAGACGATCCCACCAGTCGACAAGATTTTCGGTCCGGGCAACGCCTACGTCTGCGAAGCGAAGCGTCAGGTCTTCGGCACCGTGGGCATCGACTCCCTGCCGGGTCCGAGCGAGGTGATGGTGATCGCTGACCGCACTGCCCGGGCCGACTTCGTGGCGTCCGACCTGTTGGCGCAGGCCGAGCACGGTTCCGGCCGCGAGAAAATCTATTTGGTCGTGACCGAGGAGAAAATCGCGCGCGCGATCATGGCCGAGGTTGAGTTGCAACTGACGACTTTGACCCGCTCCACCAAAACCCAGCGCGTGCTTGAAGCCGGATTCCTCACGGTGATCGCAAAGACACCCGCGGCGGCTGCGGCGGTCGCCAACTACGTCGCCCCGGAGCACTTGGAACTGATCGTGAAGGAGTCCACGGTGAAGGCCTTGCTGAAATCGGTCACCACCGCCGGTGCGATTATGGTCGGCAACCACACGCCGACCGCACTGGGCGATTTTACCGCCGGACCCAGCCACGTGCTGCCGACGGGCCGCACCGGGCGTTTCTTCAGCGGTTTGCGCGTGGCGGATTTCGTGCGACGCACGAGCCTCGTGCGCTACGACGCGAAGAGCGTGAAGGCGGGCAACCGTGTCGTCGCGGCCTTTGCCGCGATGGAGCAGCTCGATGCGCACGGCCGTTCCGTGGCCATCCGGACCCGCGACTGACGTGGAAAACTCCGAGCTCCAATCCCTGGCTTTGCCGCATGTGGCCAAGCTCCACGCCTACACTCCCGGCCTGCAGCCGACGGAGCCGGGCTGGACCAAGCTCAACACCAATGAGTGCCCCTATCCCCCGAGCCCGCGCGTGGCCGAGGCGGTGCGACGCGAAGTGGGCGAGAGCGGCGCCTCGCTGCGGCTTTATCCGAATCCGACCAGCGGTCTGCTGCGCGCGGCCATCGCTGCACATCACGGCCTGCAGCCTGCGAATGTCTGCATTGGTAACGGCTCCGACGAAATCCTCAACCTGCTCATGCGCTGCTTCTGCCGGCCGGACCGCAGCGCCGGGTTCATGTTGCCGAGCTATTCGCTCTACCCGGTTCTCGTCGGCGTGCAGGACGGCGCGTCCACCGTCATTCCGTTCGACCGTTCGATGAAGCTCCCGCTCGATGCGATGATCGCGTCGGGCTCACGCGTATTTTTCCTGACCTCGCCCAATGCACCGACCGGTGTGGCGTTTGCCAACGCCGACATCGAGGCGATCCTCGCACGGTTTGACGGCATCCTGGTGGTCGATGAAGCCTACGCTCCCTTCGCCCGCGAAAATGCCGTGGGGTTGCTCGCGCGTCATCCGCGGCTCGTGGTGGTGCGGACGTTCTCCAAGGCCTACGCGCTAGCCGGCATCCGGGTCGGCTACGCGCTGGCGCACCCCGACGTCATCGGTCTCCTCGACCGTGTGCGCGACAGCTACAACGTCAGCCGCCTGTCCCAGGCCGCGGCGCTCGCCGCGCTTGGCGACACGGCCTATCACGCCAATGTGGTGGTGCGGGTCTGCCGCACCCGCGACCACTACCTCAAAGTGCTCGGCGATGTTGGTTGGTTTACCTATCCCTCGCAGGCGAATTTCCTCTTCACCGAGCCGCGCAACGCCCGGGGTGAGACCGGTCCGGAGGTGGCGAAATCCGCTTACGATTACCTCTGCGCCCACAAGGTCCTCGTGCGTCACTTCCCGAGCCACGCCTTGACCGCGCCGTTCCTGCGTATCAGCGTCGGCACGGATGACGAGATGCTCGTCCTCTGGCAAAACCTGCAATCATGGCAAACGCACGCATAGCAACCCTCAGCCGCAAGACGGCGGAGACCGACATCAGCCTGAAACTGGCGGTGGACGGCACGGGTGTTTCGCAAGTCGACACCGGGGTGCCGTTCTTCGACCACATGCTCACGTTGTTCGCCAAGCACGGCCTCTTTGATCTCGAAGTGAAGGCCAAGGGCGACGTCGACGTCGATTATCACCACACCGTGGAGGATGTCGGCCTCGTGCTTGGCGGCGCTTTCAAAGAGGCGCTCGGCGACAAGGGCGGCATCCGCCGCTATGGATTTTTCCTGCTTCCGATGGATGAGGCCTTGGCCCGCGTGGTCGTGGACCTCAGCGGTCGCGCCTGCCTAGTCTACGACGCCGTGCCCCCCACGATGTTCGTCCGCGACTTCAACCTGGTCCTCGTGAAGGAATTCTGCCGCGCGTTCAGCAACGCGCTCGGCTGCAACCTGCACGTGAAGCTCGAATACGGCGAGGAACCGCACCATGTCGCCGAGGCGATTTTCAAGGCGCTGGCACGTGCGCTCGACGAGGCGACGCGGATCGACGCTCGCACCGGCGGCGCGTTGCCGAGCACCAAGGGCTCGTTGTAAGCCATGGAGCAGTCGCCACGGATCGCCGTAATCGATTACGGCATTGGCAACCTGCGCAGTGTCGCCAAGGCCGTCGAGGCGGCCGGCGGCGACGTGCGCATCATCACCCGCATCGAGGAAGCCGCTGGGGCGTCGGGGCTGGTGCTGCCCGGCGTGGGCGCCCTGACCGACTGCGTGTCCGCATTGAAGTCCAGCGGCCTCGACGCCGCGGTGCGCGACTGGATCGCGGCCGACCGGCCGTTTCTGGGCGTGTGCCTTGGCCTGCAAGCCTTGTTCGAATTCTCCGAGGAGGCCGACACGGAGGGTCTCGGTATTTTTCCTGGCAAAGTCGTCCGCTTCCGGCTCCCCGCGGAATTCAAGGTGCCGCACATGGGTTGGAACACCGTGCGTTTCACTCAGCCGAACTCGCCGCTTACCGCCGGTCTGGCGACCGAAGGCGAGGCGTTTTATTTCGTGCACAGCTATTACTGTGTGCCGGCCGACCCGGCCCTGACGCTGGCCGAGTGCGATTACGGGGTGAAATTCACCGCTGCCATCGCCCGCGGCCGGTGTTTCGCCACGCAATTCCACCCGGAGAAAAGCCAGGCCAAGGGCATCGCCCTGTATCGGAATTTCGTGAGCTTCGCCGCCCAGGGCTGAGGCCCGGCGTTCACATTTCCTAACCACCGGGAGATGAACGCCTAATTTTGGGCGAAAGTGGCATTTCGGAAGCTTCTTTGCTTTGCATGCCCCGACGAAAGGGCTTGGGTTAATGACCT
>JAPOIC010000131.1 GCA_029979145.1 Opitutaceae bacterium | reverse complement strand
CCCGCCACCTGGTGGAGACCTTCGGGGTGGACCGGGAGCGGGTGGACGCCTTCTTCGAGCGCCTCCGCAAGATGGAGTTCCACAACGACGAGGGCATCACCACCCGGGAGCTCTTCGAGGAGTACTTCCCGGGCCGCGGGGACGTGCACCGCCTGCTGATGGAGCCGATCACCTACGCCAACGGCTCCACGCCCGAGGACCCCGCGATCACCTACGGCATCGTGTTTTCGAATTTCATGGGCGCGGGTGTCTTCACCTTCCAAGGCGGCTCCGACCTGCTCATCAAGAAGATGGTCGCCGAGCTGAAGGCCAACGGCGTGGAGTGCCGCAAGCATGTGATGGTGGAGCGCGTGCTCGTCGAGGAGCACGATGGCCGCCCGGTCGCCTGCGGCGTGGTCGCGGGCAACGGCCGCGTCATTCGCGCCAAGGCCGTGCTGTCCAACGCCAACATCAAGAACACCATTTTCCGCCTCGCCGGTCGTGAGCATTTCGACGCCGCCTACGTGGCCGCCGCCGAAGCCGTGCGCATCAACACGAGCAGCTGTCAGGTCTATCTCGGCATCCGCAAGGGCGAGTCGATTCCGCACATTGGCGACCTTGTGTTCACCTCCGACGCGCCCACCTACAGCAGCGACGAGTTGGTGGACTTCCACACGACCAGCCGGACCTTTTCGGTCTATTACCCGGAGACCCGCCCGGGCTCGGACCGCTACACCGTGGTCGCCTCGCTCAATGGCCGTTATCCGGACTGGAAGGCGCTTTCAGTAGAAGATTACGCCAAGCACAAGCAGCGCCTGATTGACGAGGCCATTGCCTCCTTGGGGCGGTTCATCCCAGGCGTGCGCGCCAAGATCGATTGGATGGAGGCCGCGACCCCGCGCACCATCGAACGCTACACCACGCATTGGGCCGGCACGTCATTCGGTACCAAGTTCGAGGGCCTCAAGGTCTCGATGGATTTGCCCGAGAAACTTCCCGGGCTCTATCACGCCGGCAGCGTGGGCATCATCATGTCGGGCTGGCTGGGCACCATCAACTACGGCGTCATCACCGCCAACAAGATCGATAAGGCGCTCTTCGAGTTGAAAAAGGCCGCCGGCGCCCCTGCGGCCTGACGCCACTTCTTTGTGTCCATCCGCCCTCATCTGTGGTTTACCGCTGAGCCATGTCTGAAGTCACCGACCTGATCCCGCACCGACCGCCATTCCTCTTCGTCGATCGCATCGTAAGCGCCAGCAACACCGGACTGGTGGCCGAGCGCACCTGGCGGACGGATGAGGATTTTTATCGCGGACATTATCCGAGCGCCCCGATCACCCCGGGCGTGTTGCTCTGCGAATCCGTCTTCCAAGCCGGCGCGCTGTTTCTGGCCAAGCAGGCCCAGGCGGCGGGTATGAAACCCGGCGAGGGTGTGCCGTTGTTGGCTAAGATCAGCGACGTGCGCTTGCGGAACCCCGTCTATCCCGGCGACACCGTGCATATCGAAGTGAAGCAGAAGGAAAGCATGGGCGGCTTCACCATGATGGACGGCCAGATCAAAAAGACCGACGGCACCCGCGTGCTCAATGTGAGCTTCGCCGTGGCCTGGAAGGCGCCTGAGGCCAAGCAGGCCTGAGCCATGGCGGACTTTCTCCAGCTGACCGATCGCACGATTCTCGTCCTTGGCGTCGCGAACCGAAAGAGCGTCGCCTGGTTCATCGCCAAGGCGCTGGAAGAGCAAGGGGCCAACGTGGTTTACAGCGTGCGTTCCGAAACTCGCAAGGAGTCGTTAGCCACGTTGCTGGATGGCAAACCCGTCTTCGTGTGCGACGTTGAGGAAGAGGGCGCCGCCGCGCGCCTCGCCGCCGAAGTGGCCGCAGCCGGCCACGCGCCGCTGCACGGCATCGTCCACTCGATCGCGTTCGCGAACTACAGCGAAGGGTTTAAACCCTTCCACGAGACGAAGCGCGCCGACTTCCTGCAGGCCACCGCCATTTCGGCTTTTTCACTCGTCGAGGTCGCCAATGCTTTTAAGCCGCACCTCGCGCCGAATGCCTCGGTGGTGACGATCGGCATCTCGTCGCTACACGTGACGCCGGACAACTACGGCTACATGGGACCAATCAAGGCCGCGTTGGACTCAGCCACGCGGTTTCTCGCCAAATCATTCAGTGCGGACTCTGCCGTGCGATTCAATGTCGTCGGCGCCGGGCCGTTGAAGACGAGCGCCTCGGCGGGAATCCCCGGGTATTTGGAGAGTTACCTCTACACCGAAAAACTCACCTTCCGCCGCCAGAATCTCACGACCGAAGAAGTGGCCAACACCGCGCTTTTCCTTCTTAGCCCGCGCAGCAGCGGCATCAACGGTGGCACGCTGGTGGTGGATGCAGGCCTGGGGTCGAATTTCTACGACAAGGAGATCGTGCGTCTGGCCATGCGACCGGAGCACAAGGCCTAGCGCATGAAATTCGCGCACACCTGCATTGAGTCGCTTGCGGCGGCTTTACCCGAGGAAGTCCTGACGTCCGCCGAGATCGAGCGCCGGCTCGCACCGTTGTATGAACGTTTGCGCCTGCCGGAAGGCCGACTCGAGCTGATGACCGGCATCCGGGAGCGTCGCATCTGGCCCGCGGGCACGCGACCGTCCGACGCCAGCGCCAAGGCCGGGCAGGCCGCCCTCGCGCGCTCGGGTGTCGCGGCCGAACAGATCGAACTCTACATCCATGGCGCCGTGTGCCGCGACATGCTCGAGCCTGCCACGGCGTCATTTGCGCATCGCAAGATCGGTCTGCCGCCGTTGTGCCAGATCTTCGACGTGTCGAACGCCTGCCTCGGTTTCCTGAATTCGCTAACCATTGCCGCGGGCATGATCGAATCCGGCCAGATTCGCGCCGCGCTGATTACCTGCGGCGAGGACAGTCGGCCGTTGGTCGACCAGACCTTTCGCACGCTGAACGAAAAACCGCTCAGCCGCAACGGCATCAAACCCTATTTCGCCAACCTCACCATCGGCTCCGGCGCGGTGGGTGCGGTCGTGTGCAATGAGGATTTGGTGAAAGGGCCGAAGCATCGCTTGCTCGGCGGCGTGGCCCGCGCGGCCACGGGGTTTAGTGAACTTTGCCAGGGTGACACGCATGGGGCGGATTCCCTCGCCATGCAGACCGACTCCGAGGCTCTACTCGTCGCCGGCGTCGGGCTCGCGCGGGAGACTTGGACGGAGTTCTCAACCATCACCGGCTGGTCCGCGGACACGCCTGATCGCTTTATCTGCCATCAGGTCGGCAGTATTCACCGGCGCAAACTTTACGAAACGCTTGGTCTCGACCTGGCCAAGGACTTTTCGACCTTCGAGACCCTGGGGAACACTGGCTCCGTGGCGTTGCCCGCGACACTCGCGGCGGCCGTTGACGCCTCGGCGGTGAAACCCGGTGATCAAGTCGCGCTGCTCGGCATCGGTAGCGGTCTCAATTGCTTGATGCTCGCACTCGCATGGTGACGATTGACGCACTGCCGCCGGACGTGCGGGCGCTCTATCCCTTCACGCCGCGCACCCTGACCACGGCGGGCGGCGCGCGGCTCAGCTACGTCGACGAGGGCAGGGGAGACGAAGCCGTGCTCATGCTGCACGGGAACCCAACCTGGTCGTTTTACTATGCGGGGTTGATTCGCGCAGTGTCGCCAATCGTGCGCTGCGTGGCGCCCGACCACGTTGGGATGGGGTTCTCAGACAAGCCGGAGGATTACGATTACACTTTGGCCACGCGCATCGCGGACGTGGAGCAACTCGTGGCGTCGCTGGGATTGAAGCGCGTCCACCTCGTCGTGCACGACTGGGGTGGGGCCATCGGGATGGGGTTTGCTGCACGGTATCCGGATATGATCGGACGCATCGTCGTCTTGAACACGGCGGCGTTCGCGTCACCGCATATTCCGTTCCGCATCGCCGCGTGCAAGTGGCCGCTGGTCGGTCCTTTGATTGTGCGTGGCGCAAACGGCTTTGCGGGTCCGGCAGTGAGCATGGCGATGGCGCGGCGAGGACTTAGCGATGCGGAGAAAGCCGGCCTGTTGCTGCCGTATGGCTCTTGGGTCAACCGCGTGGCCGTGAGTGCTTTCGTGCAGGATATTCCAATGAACGCGGCACATCCGACTTGGACGACCTTGGCCGAAGTTGAGCAGGGGTTGGTGCAGTTTCAAAATCATCCCGCACTAATCGTGTGGGGCGGCCGCGACTTCTGCTTCAATGATCATTTCTACGCGGAATGGCGGAGACGATGGCCGCAAGCTGAAACCATTTACCTGCAAGACACCGGCCACTACGTGCTGCTCGATGCCGATCAAGAAGTCGTGCCGCGCATCACGGCGTTCCTGACGACCGGGCTGGGGCAGGCCTGATTACTCGCGGCCGTAAAGCGCGCCGAGTTCGCGAAGGTAATTCGCGTTTTCGCGGTGCAGTTTTTCCAAGTCGCCGGCCGCATAACGCCATTGCCAGTTGCCCGCGGGAAGCCCCGGAGTATTCAAGCGGGCACTGGAGCCGAGACTCAGCAGATCCTGCAGGGGCAGGACCAGCAGGCGACTGACGCTGGCGAAGCCCGCGCGGACAAAGTCCCAATTGATCTGGCGGCCATCGACGCGCAGGTAGCGCCGCACATGATCGCGGGCCTTTTCGTCGGCACCGGCATACCAACCCAAAGTGGTATCGTTGTCATGCGTGCCGGGATAAACCACGTTGTTGGCCGTGAGATTGTGCGGCAGGTAGGTATTGTCGGAGCCACCGCCGAACGCGAACTGCAGGATCGACATGCCGGGCAGCCCGGTGGCGTGGCGCAAGGCGTGCACGGAAGGGGACAGTTCGCCCAAATCCTCGGCGATCAGGCGGCAGTCCGGCAGGGCGTGCTGCACGGCTTCAAAGAATTCCAAGCCAGGGCCGGGTTGCCAGGAGCCATCACGAGCGGTCTTGGCCGCGGCGGGGATCGACCAGTAGGTGTCGAAGCCGCGGAAGTGGTCGATGCGCACGACATCGTAGAGGGCGAAATTGGCGCGAAGTAGATTCAGCCACCACGTGTAGCCGTCGGACGCGTGCCGGCGCCAATCGTAGAGGGGATTGCCCCAAAGCTGACCGTCGGCCGAAAAGTAGTCGGGCGGAACACCGGCAACGGCGAGCGGAGCACCGGTCTTGGACTCCAGTTGAAAGAGCTCCGGGCTGGTCCAGAAGTCAGCGCTGTCGCGGGAAACAAAGATCGGGGCGTCGCCGATGATCTGAATGCCGAGGCTGGTCGCGAGATCGCGCACGCGCTGCCATTGGCCGAAAAAGAGGTATTGAAAGAAACGGTGGGCCGCGACGACATTGGCTAGTTCGGCTACGGCCTTGGACTTGAGGGCGTCTTGGTAGAATCGGACGGATTTTGGCCACAGCCACCACGGCTGGCCGGATTGCCGGTCCTTGAGGGCCATGAAGAGCGCGTAAGGCTCCAGCCAGGCGGCGTTCCGATCGCAGAAGTCCGCAAAGTCTCCGTAAGGGAACTGACGCGAACTTTTGCGGAATTTCTCATGGGCCTTGAACAGGACCGGCCATTTTGCGCCGTAAAGCTTGCCGAAATCCACGTGGTCCGACGGCAGAGCCGCCAAAACCGCCAGATCTTCGTCTCCGAGCAATCCGGCCCGCAGCAGCGGTTGGAGATCGATCAAGTAGGGATTGCCGGCGAAGGCGGAGAAACATTGGTAGGGCGAATCCCCGAACCCGGTCGGACCCAGCGGGCAGATTTGCCAGTATTTCAATCCGGCGGCCTGCAAGAACCGCAAAAGGGAGTCGACCCCCTCATCGAGGACGCCGATGCCCTGCGCGCCCGGCAGGGACGTTGGGTGCAGCAAAAGCCCCGTGGAGCGTTGGGTGAGCCAATCAAACAGGGGCGGACGAAGAGGAGTAGGCATGGGTTGCGAGTTTTGGCCCCGTAAAGCAGGTCTTGAGCCGACCCTGCCAAACCGCCAATCCTTAGTTAAACATAATGTTTATTGTGCGTATTAGACGTATTAACGCGATGGACCCCAGCGCTTTGTAAACGGGTAATAAATAACCAACGGCCGACCCACGACTTCTGCTGCGGGCACGTAACCCCAATAACGGCTGTCCTGGCTGTTG
>JAPOIC010000173.1 GCA_029979145.1 Opitutaceae bacterium | reverse complement strand
CCGTTGGGACCTCCGCGGGCCCCGTCCCCCAACCAAACCAAACCCCTCCAGGGCGCCCTTTGGGGGGCCCGCCTTTTGCTTTTCGTTGATTCAGCGCTTGGCCACGACCTCGGCGAAGCCCTCCACGGCCGGGGCGGCGGCGGCGATGGCCTGGGACCAGAAAGCTTCGTTGGTGAGGTCCCAGCCGAGCGTGGACTTGACGGCGTCTTCGCAGGTGGCGGTGCCGGTGGCGCGGAGGAAAGCCTCGTAGCGCGGGAGGAAGTCCGCGCCGCTGCGTTTGAACTCGGCGAACAGGGCTTGGCTCAGCAGGTAGCCGAAGGTGTAGGGGAAGTTGTAGAACGAGACCTCGGTGATGAAGAAGTGCAGCTTCGAGGCCCAGAACCACGGGTCTTCGTCGCCCGGGGCGAGGGTGTCGCCATAGACCTTGCGCTGGGTCGCCACCATCAAGTCGCAGAGTTCCTGCGCCGAAAGTTCCCCATCGCGGCGGCGGGTGTAGAACTCGCGCTCGAACTCGTAGCGCATGGCGATGTTGAGGAGGTAGGAACCAGCGCTGCTGCATTCCTGGTCGAGGAGGAAGGCGCGTTGGGAATCGGTGACGCCCGGCGTCTGCAGCATGCCGTGCAGGAAAAGCTTCTCGCCGAAGGTCGAGGCGGTCTCCGCCAGCGTCATCGGGTAGTCCTGGGCAAACGGGCGCAGGTCCTTCAACACGTGGCTGTGCCACGCGTGCCCGATCTCGTGGGCGAGCGTGTTGGCGTCGTGCATCGTGTCCGCGTAGGTCATGAACACGCGCTGTTCGCCGGTGACGGCCGAGCCGGTGCAGTAGGCGCCGGAGCGCTTGTTGGCTCGCTTTTCCGATTCCACCCAACCGCGCGCGAAGCAGTCGCGGTAGTATTGGCCGAGCGCCGGGTAGCCGGAGTTGAACGCACCATCGACGAGGTTGACCGCTTCGGACCACGGCAGCGGAGGAACCGGATCGATCGGCCGCGGGGCTTCGAGGTCATAGAAGGCGAGCGCGGGCACGCCCTCGAGCTTGGCGCCGAGGCGCAAGGCGCGGCGGGGCAGCTCGTAGTTGGCCGAGATGGCGCGGAACATGGCGTCAACCGTCTCGGCGCTGACTGCCGAGTCGAAGTAGGGCTTGGCGAGGAAGTCGGGCAGACCGCGGCGCGCGTAAAGCGTGTGGCGGGTGCCGGCGATGGCGTTGAGCGCGGCGGCAAGGGTTTCACCGTGCTGCGCCCAAGTCAGGTTGCCCTGCTTTAACGCCGCGGCGCGCACGGCGCGGTCGGTGTTCGCCATCAACGCGCGCCGCTGGGCCATCGGGAGGGTTTCCTTTTTCCCGTCGGGCCAGTGCATTTCGAACGTCATCTGGCCGGTGAGATTGTCGTAGAGCCGGCCCCAGGCGCTGATGCCGTCGACGCCGAGATCAGCGGCGAGGGCTTCCTCGGCGCGGGACATCCGGTGTTTCGCTTCGGCGCGCATGCGGCGGAGGGTGTGCCCGGCACCATCGAGGGCCGGTGCGGCCAAGACGGCGTCCCACGCTGCCGCGTCGGTCGTACCGGCGGCGCGCAGCAGCTCGCCCTGCAGTTTGGTGAGGGTGGCGAATTGGCCGGCCAGTGCAGCGGATTCGCGTTTGGCCTCGGCGTTGGCGGCATCGGCCGCCGAGATGTTGCCGAGGTAGGAGGAGAGGTGCCCGATCCGGGAGACGAGTCCTTCGTAGCCTTGGATGTGCTTCACCCAATCGGCGACATTGACGGTGGTCAGGTCAGACAGCGCGCTGGCTGATTTTAGATTCGCGGCGAGGTCGCGGGCGAGGTCGGTCTTGAAGGCGACATATTCCGGTCCGCCGAAGGCGGGGAAGTAGCTGGTGAGGTCCCAAGTGCGGGGCAGGTCGGCAAGGTTAGACATGGCGCCACTTTGAGCATTCGGAGGTTCGCGGGCAATGGTTTCGGGATAAGCGGTCGGCCGACGGTCCCAGAGGCGTGCCGCCTCGGAGGTAGTCGCAGCCGTTGTCGAGCGACTCGGCCTTCGAACGTTTGGACGTGCACCCTCCATCCGATGAAACGCCTTTTTTCCTCCCGACTACTCCTCTCAATCTCGCTGCTGGCCGGAGGAGTCGAGGGGGCGACCTCAGAGGAAGTGGCACAGGCTGAGAAACGCATGACCACGCTGCGGGCCGAGATCGCACACCACGATGAACTTTATTTCCGGGAGGCTGAGCCGGAGATCAGCGATGAGGACTACGATCAATTGCGGCGCGAACTGCGTGATTGGGAGCGGCGGTTCCCCGAATTGGTGACACCGGGCGCGGTGGGCGACGACCGAGATGGCCTGCGGCCGACGGTAGCTCACGGCGTGCCGATGCTTGGGCTGGATAAGGTCAACACGCCTGCCGGACTCGAGGAGTTTGTGTCCCGGGTCGAACGACGGCTGGGCCGCCCGGTGACGTGGGTCGTTGAACCCAAGTTTGACGGCATCGCCGTGAGTGTGACCTACGAAAACGGTCGTCTCGTGCGGGCATCGACCCGCGGCAATGGAGCGGAAGGCGAGGACGTCACGGCGCATGTTCGCGCGATTCAAGGCCTGCCGACCCAACTCAAGGGTGATTCCTCCACGTTCCCCCCAATGATCGAACTGCGCGGTGAGATCTACTTGCCGCATGCGGAATTCAGCTTGCTTAACGCCGACCGGGAGGAAGCAGGCTTGGAACTGTATTAGCATCCCCGCACGGTTGCCGCCGGGACCATGAAGCAATCGGATCCGCTGCTGGTTGCACGGCGGCATCTGGCCGTGGCGTTTTTTGGCGCGGGCGCGTGGGATCCACCGACGGGGCGAGTGACTTCACAGGAGGCTTTGCATCGGCAAATCCAGAAGTGGGGTTTGCCGGCGGTTTCTTAATTTCTGGTGGTGGCGGGCAGTGCGGAAATTTGGTCCGCCGTGGAGTCGTATGGCCGGGCTCGCAGCGACTGGCCGTTTCCGGTCGACGGCGTGGTCATCAATGTCAACGACGTCCTTGCACAGGCGGAGCTCGGCTTGGGAACCGATGCGCCTCGCTGGGCGGTGGCCTACAAATTTCCGCCGGATCAAACGAAAACCCGGGTGACCGCGATTGTCTGGCAGGTCGGTCGAACGGGTTTGGTGACGCCGGTGGCTGAAGTGGAGCCGATCACATTGGGCGGCGCCACGGTAGCCCGGGCCACGTTGCACAATCGGGCACAGGTGCAGCGGCTGGATTTGCGGGTGGGCGATGAGGTGACGATTGAAAAAGCGGGGGAAATCGTGCCGCAAATCGCAGAGATTCTTCGCGATCGGCGACCGTCAGACGCGGCACCGGTGGAGATCCCGACGGTTTGCCCGCAGTGTGGCGAACCATTGTCGGATGATGGCCCGACTTTGCGTTGTCTCAATGCCGACTGCCCCGCGCAGCTCAGCCGACGTTTGGCGCATTTTGTATCCGATGCGGGAGTGGGCGTCCATGGCCTGGGTCCGGCCACGATTTCGACCTTGCTTGCGGCTGGTTTGGTCTCGGAGCCGGCCGATTTATATGCGCTGACCGTGGCGCAGCTCACCCCGCTCGTCGGCGCCAAGGTGGCGGAGAAGTTGGTGGCGGCCGTCGCCGAAAGCCGCGACGTGAGCCTTGAGCGTCTGATCACGGCCGTGGGCATCCCGCGCATCGGTCCGGCGGCAGCCCGGGTGGTGGCGACGCACTTTGGCTCTCTCGAAGCCGTGATGCGGTCTGATACCGAAGCGCACATTGAGGGATTAAGCGGGACCGCAAGAGCGGAGTTGCGAGCCTACCTGGCGTTTGAGGCGAATCGGCGGCAGTTGGAAAGGCTGTTGGCGGCCGGGCTTGACCCGCGGCAAACCAAACCGACGACGGGTGGGGTCTTGGCGGGCCGGTCCTTTGTGCTCACCGGGCGCCTGGCGAGCCTGACCCGAACGGATGCGAGGGCATTGATCGAGGCGGCGGGCGGCGAGGTGCGGGACGAACTGACTCGCCAGGTCGACTTTGTGGTGGCGGGAGAAAATCCCGGGGCCAAGGCCGAGAACGCGAAACTACTGGGCATCCCGGTGCTTGATGAAGCGGCGCTGCGGTCTCTGTTGTCGGCGCAACGTTGACGCATGGGGACTTGGCGGCGGGGCGGAGATCGCCTTGGGTAGGTTCATGGAAATCGTGTTCATGGGCACCGGCACTTCGCAAGGCGTGCCCATGATTGGGTGCAAATGCGCGGTTTGCACCTCAACGGACCCGCGCAACCAGCGGACGCGGGCGTCGGTGCACGTGTTGATGGACGGCCTGCACGTGCAGGTGGATGCGGCGCCGGAGTTCCGCATGCAGTGCGTGCGCGAACGCATTGCTCAACTCGATCTCTTCATCCTGACGCACGGGCATGCGGACCACATCACCGGCATGGACGACCTCCGGCGGTTCTGCGACCAGCGCGACGGCAAGGCGCTGCCGGTATATTCCACCGATGAGGGACTTGCCCGCGTGCTCGCGGTCTTTCCGTATGCCATCGCCGAACGTTCGCTGACCCGCGGGTATCCGGCCTTCGAGTTGCTGGAAATGCCGTCGGTGCTGGAACTCCCACAGGGCACAATCGCGTCCACCCTGCTCCCACACGGCGGAGTGCACACGCTGGGATTGGTGTTCACCGAGCGCAGCAGCGGTGCGCGTTTTGTATATTACACCGACAACAAACGGCTGCCGCAAGAGGCGGTGGAGCTGGCCCGTGGTGCCGACGCGGTTGTGCTCGACGGCCTTCGACCCGAACCGCATCGCACGCACATGAGCATTCCTGAGGCCGTGGCCGTGGCGTTCGAATTGGCGGCCGGTCAGGTCTGGCT
>JAPOIC010000236.1 GCA_029979145.1 Opitutaceae bacterium | reverse complement strand
TCTTTTTGCAGTAGGAGCAGATCGGCATGAGTTCCTCGAGCTGCTGCAGCTGGCGGGTGTAGCCGAGGATGCGCCCGGCGACGCGGAGACGCATCCAAAGTTCGTTGAACTTCAGCGGTTTCGTCAGGAAATCATCCACGCCGGCGTCGGCCGCCTCGCGCTGGTTCGCCTCCGAGGCATCCACGCTGGTGAGCAAAATGAAATACACGTAGTCCTCGCGCGGACGTTCCCGAATCTTCCGACACAGTTCCAAGCCGTCGATCCCCGGCATCATCCAGTCGCTGACGATCAGCCGGATGGGTTCATCCTGCAGCTTTTTCCAGGCATTCTCGCCATCCGTCGCCGCCACCACGTCATAGTCGAGTTGCTTCAACGCCTGCACCAACACGCGGCGCTGGACGGCGTCATCTTCCACGGCGAGGACTTTGAGCGGAGTAGGATTCAAAGCGGGAACAATCGGGAAGGTCATGGTGCAGGCCCAGCCCCGGGATTCAATTGTTTCCGCAGCTCCTCGGGTAAAGTCACCGGCGCCTGACAGGTGAATCCCTCACAAAGATACGCGGTAGCGCGACCGTCGTTCGGTTTCATTTCCGCCAGCCACGCCGCCTGTGAACGCAGCCAGCCTCCGGTCGTGCCCTCGAAATCGACCGCCAGCAAAGTCCGGCGCTGTCCCAGTGTCTCCCGCGCCACCGCCGCCAAGGCCTGAAACTCCGCGCTCGCTGGTTCCCCCGCCAGCACCAGCTGACGCGGCACCTCCAAAATGCGTTCCAGCGCGCACAACATTTCGGGCAGCGCCTGCGGGGCGCGGGACCACATGGCCTGCGCGGCGTCCACGGTGCAACGGGCCCGCACCCGCCGGACCTCATCATGCGTGATCGCGGCCAGCCGCACGAGATTTGCCGCGGCCACGGAGCCGGGCGCAGGCTCGGCGCCGTCGTAGTCTTCCTTCAATCGCAGCACGATGCTGGCATCGTCCGCGGCAGAGTTGAAGTAGCCGCCTGCGTCCGCATCGAGAAAGCGCTCGTCCATCACGGCCTGCAAACGATCCGCCCATTGCAGCCACTGGTCGTCCCACGTCGCCTCGTAAAGGTCCAGCAGACCCGCGATGAAATACGCGTAGTCCTCCGCAAATGCCGCGCTCGTCCCGCGTCCGCCGCAGTAGTGGCGGAACAGCTGCCCGGTCGCCTCGTCGTGCAATTCGCGGCGCACGAACTCCGCCGCGGTGACCGCCGCCTCCAACCACGCGGCCCGCCGGTCGCGCAGGCACTCCGCCGGCGCCGTGGCCGCGCGGGCCATGGCCGAGATCATCAGGCCGTTCCACGCCGTGATGATCTTTTCGTCGCGGTGCGGACGCGGACGTTGCGCGCGCACGTCGCGCAACTGCTCCAGCAACAGCGCGAGCTTCACCACCGCCACGTCAGGCTCGAGGCCGCACGCCGCCGCCGTCTCACCCAGCGGCCGACGCGCGTGCAGGATGTTGCGGTGGCGGAACTCGCCCTGCGGGTCCAGCGCGAGCGGCACATTGCCATCCGGTTTCACGCCGAAGTGCGCGCAGACCAACGCCGCATCTTCACCCAGCGACGCCGTCAGCTCGTCCTGTGTCCAGACATAGAACGCCCCCTCGGCATGGGCGCTGGCGCTGTTCGTCAACAAGGAGTCGGCGTCCTCCGCCGCGTAGAAACCGCCGGCCGGATGCGCGAGGTCGCGCAATACGTAGTCGAGCGTGCCCCGCGCCACCCACGCGTAGCGCTCGTCGCCGGTCGCGAGGTGCGCATCGATCAGGTTCACCGCAATCTGCGCCTGGTCGTAGAGCATTTTCTCGAAGTGTGGCACGAACCACGCCTCGTCGACGGCGTAGCGGTGAAAGCCGCCGCCCACGTGGTCATGGATGCCGCCAGTCGCCATCTTGCGCAGCGTCGTGGTGGCAAAGGCCACGGCCTGACGCCCGAGCTCCGACTCGGCGCCCTGCACGGCTGCGCAGCGAAACAGGAAGTTCAGATTCGAGGCGCGCGGGAATTTCGGCGCGTTGCCAAAGCCGCCGTTCGCCTCGTCGAAGGCCTCAAAGAAATACTGGAAGCCTTTCTCGAACGCCTCGCCGCCGTGCTCCGCCAGGGTTTCGCTGGTCGCTGCCGCGCCGTGACGGTGTGCCTGGTAGTCGCGCAGTGCGCCGAGCACCCGGTCGGCTTCGCGCAGCAGCTTGTCGCGCTCGTCCTTCCACCCCTTGGCGATGGCCCGCAGCAACGAACGAAAACCCGCTCGCGCCTGCCGATCCTCCGGTGGGAAATACGTGCCGCCAAAAAAAGGTTTCAACTCCGGCGTCAGCCACGCGCTCAACGGCCAGCCGCCATGGCCCGTGTAGGCCTGCACGTAGCTCATGTAGACTTTGTCGACGTCGGGGCGCTCCTCGCGGTCGACCTTGATCGGCACGAAATGCGCGTTCAGCAGCTCCGCCACTTCCGGGTCCTCAAACGACTCGTGCGCCATCACGTGGCACCAGTGGCAGGTCGAGTAGCCGATGCTCAGGAAAATCGGCTTCTGCTCTTCGCGGGCCCGGGCAAAGGCCACCTCGCCCCAAGGGAGCCAAGCCACGGGGTTGTCGGCGTGCTGCTGCAGATAAGGCGACTTCTCATGGGCCAGCGCGTTGGGCATGCCGCCACCGTCACCCATTCCCGCCCGATTGCAAAGATTTCCCCCGTCCACCGCCAACCTACCCCTCGCCCCCACGCACACGTCCTCTCGCCCCATCCGTTAGTAACGTATTGTATTACGAACCCCGTTCACCCTTCTCCGTTAGCATCCTCCTCTCAATGCGGCCTGGTTCGCCACCGTTTGTAACATAATACGTTACAAACGACGGCTGATGACGACGTCCTCTCCCTGTGCGGGGAGGGGGCTTGAAGTTCGGCGGGCAACCGGTCTTCGTTCTGGGCGCATGGCCGCGCGCCTTGAGACCGTCGACATCGTCCTGCCCCTCGCCACGTCCGAGGACGCCACCGCGCGCACCCAGGCCGCGGCGCGCCAGCTCGGCGTGCCCGTGGTACGCATTGGCGGGGTGCGGTTGCGCAAACATTCAATCGATGCCCGCAAGCGCGACGTGAAAATCCAACTCCGACTCGAGATCGCGATCGACGGTCCTCTGCCGGAGGAAGCGCTACCGATGCCGGACTACCCAGCCGTGCCGGCCCAGGCGAACCGCGTCATCGTCCGCGGCTCCGGCCCCGCCGGTCTCTTTGCCGCGCTGCGCTTGATCCGCCTCGGCCTCCGGCCCGTCGTGCTCGAACGCGGCAAGGACCCGTCGGCCCGCCGTTTCGACCTCGCCCCGATCCTGCGCGAAGGGCGCGTAATCGAGGATTCCAATTACTG
>JAPOIC010000196.1 GCA_029979145.1 Opitutaceae bacterium | reverse complement strand
GGTGTCCTGGTATTCGTCGACGAGGAGGTGGTGGAAGCGCTGGCCGAAATACTCCGCGACCTCGGGGGCCTCGGTGAGCAGGCGCAGCCAGAGCTCCAGCAGGTCGTCGTAGTCCACGACGTTCTGCTCGCGTTTGCGCTTTTCGTAGGCGTCGGCGAACGCGCCAAACCGGTGCTGGATGTCGCCGTATTGCGGGAAGTAGAGCGTGACGGTTTTCTGGATGCTCAGCTGGGTGTTGCGGGCGAGCGAGAGCACGTCGAACAACGGCCCGGGGCGCGGGTGGGTCTTGTCCTTGAAGAAAGTTTTGTCCGCGGCCTCGACGGATTGCTTGAGGAGCGACTCGGACTCGTCGGCGTCGAGGATGGTGAAATTGCGCGGCAGCTGGATGGCCTCGCCGTAAATGCGCAGCGCGCGGTGGCCGAGGGAGTGGAAGGTGCCGCCCCAAAACCGGCCGGGCTCGATGCCGGTGAGGTCCTGCACGCGGTGCAGCATTTCCTTGGCGGCCTTGTTGGTGAAGGTGAGGAGGAGGATTTCCGACGGCTTTACGCCCTGTGCAAGCAGCCACGCGACGCGGTAGGTAAGCGTGCGGGTTTTGCCGGAACCGGCGCCGGCGAGCAC
Organism: Opitutaceae bacterium; assembly: GCA_029979145.1. Lineage (GTDB taxonomy): Bacteria > Verrucomicrobiota > Verrucomicrobiia > Opitutales > Opitutaceae > Cephaloticoccus. Next base: position 3,708 of record JAPOIC010000196.1, on the reverse strand, counting down.
GAGCAGCGGGCCCGGTTCGGCGGTGACGGCGTTGTATTGCTCGTCGTTCAGGAGCGCACGGAAATCGATCGGCGGCATGCCGGCAGGAGTGCGTGGGTCGAGCTCGAAATCCATCGTGGGGTTTGAGGGAGCCGATTCCCCGCGGTCAGCGCAAGCAAGGAGCGGCGCGCCCACCTCTAAGGCAGGTGGGCGGGCACGTCCCTGTGCCCGCGGGTTGGGAGGGGAGAGCGTGATGATAACGCGTTGATGCTGCGGCTGCGGGAGGCGCGTCCACCTTTCAAACTCACAGCAGCGCGAGGTCGTTGCGGTGGATGACCTCGAGCCGGCGGCGGCCGGGGTGCAGCTTGGCGACGGCGTCGCCCTTGAGGCCCGCGAGCGCGGTGATCTCGGGCTGGCTGTAGGCGGTCTTGCCGCGGGCAAAGACAATGCCATCGGGGCCGGCGACGTTGACGATCTCGCCGGCGGAAAAATCGCCGAAGGCATGCGTGACGCCAACCGCGAGAAGGCTGCGGCCCTGTTCGCGGAGCACGGGCACGGCGTTCTCGTTGAGGTAGATCGTGCCGGTGGGGCGCTGGAAATAGGCGAGCCAGCGTTTCTTGGCTTCCATCGGCAGGCCGCTGGGCGCGAAAAACGTGCCGGGGCCCTCACCGCGCAGGAGGCGGGGGAGCACATCGGGCTCGGCGCCGCTCGCGATGAAGACGCCGCAGCCGGCGCGCACGGCGAGCTTGGCCGCGGCGATCTTGGAAATCATGCCGCCCGTGGCGGTCTCGCTGGCCGTGCCGCCGGCCATGGCCTCGATCGCGGAGGTGATTTTCTCCACGACGGGCACGACCTGGCGTGTGCCCTTGAGGTCGATGAGGCCGGTCGCGGTGGACAGGATGCAAAGGTATTGGGCGTGAACTAGGCTCGCGACCATCGCGGAGAGCGTGTCGTTGTCGCCGAAGCGCAGGAGGGCTTGGATTTCCGCGGCGCTCACGGTGTCGTTTTCATTGATCACGGGGACGGTGCCGTAGCTGATGAGCGAATCGAGCGTGGCCTTGACCGCGAGGTGGCGGTCGCGGTTGCGCAGGTCCTCGTGGGTGAGGAGCACTTGGGCGACGGTGATGCCGTGCGGCGCGAAGCCTGCCTGCCACGTCTGCATCAGGAGGCTCTGGCCGACGGCGGCGCAGGCCTGTTTTTTGGTGAGGTCGGTGGGGCGGCGTTTCAGGCCGAGCCGGCCCATGCCCAGGCCGACCGCGCCGGAGGACACGATGAATACCTCGGTGCCGGCGGCCCGCAGCGCGGCGACCTGCGCGCAGACGGCGGAGATCCGCGCGGTGTCGAGTTCACCAATGCCGCGGGTGAGCACGCCGGTGCCGAGTTTGACGACGACGCGGCGCGGCATGGGGCTATGGGCGGCGGAGTTCACTGGGGGCAATGTCAGGCAACCGAGTAAACGTTGCCATCAAGGATAATGTCATTCTGAGCGCAGCGAAGAATCCATCAGGTGCAGCATGGCGATCACGGCACTGGATTCTTCGCTGCGCTCAGAATGACAATAAAAGGAGCGGGAGGACGGCCCTCAGACCGCGAGGAGATCCTTCTCCTTGTGGGCGAGGTGGTCGTTGATCTCCTTGATGGCGTTGTCGGTGAGGGTCTGGGCTTCCTTTTCGTGACGCTTGCGCTCGTCCTCGGGAAGGCCGGCGAGCTTCTTGAGGGACTCCATGACGTCGCGGCGGACATTGCGCACGTGCACGCGGCCTTCCTCGGCCAGCTTGTGGGCGACCTTGACGAATTCCTGGCGGCGCTCGCGGCTCATCTCGGGCAGCGGGATGCGGATGGTCTTGCCGTCGATGATTGGGTTGAAGCCGAGATTGGCCTGCTGGATGCCCTTCTCGATGGCCTTGGTCAGGGAGACGTCCCAGGGCTGGATCTGGATGAGGCGCGCGTCGGGCGTGCTGATGGCGGCGCAGGACTTGAGGGGCTGCATGGTGCCGTAGGCCTCGACCATGACAGTTTCCACCATGGCCGGCGTGGCCTTGCCGGTGTGGATGCTGCTGAATTCGTGCAGGGTGTGATCGACGGCCTTTTTCATGCGGCCCTGGGCGTCGTTGAGAATGGGATGGCTCATGGGAATGGGTGGGTTGGGGCGGCTTCAGCCGTGGACGAGGGTGCCGATCTTCTCGCCGAGGATGGCCTTGCGGATGGCGTGCTCGTCATTGAGGTCGAAGACCATGATCGGCACGTTGTTGTCGAGGCAGAGGGAGAAGGCGGTCGAGTCCATGACATTGAGGCGCTGCTTGAGCGCGTCGATGTAGGTGATCTCGTCGTATTTGACCGCGTCGGGGAATTTCTTCGGGTCCTTGTCGTAGATGCCGTCGACCTTGGTGGCCTTCATGATGATGTCGGCGTGCATCTCGCTGGCGCGCAGGGCGGCGGTGGTGTCGGTCGAGAAGTAGGGGTTGCCGGTGCCGGCGACGAAGATGACGACGCGGCCCTTTTCCAAGTGGCGGATGGCGCGGCGGAGGATGAACGGTTCGGCGATCTGGTTCATCGGGATGGCGCTCTGGACCCGGGTGGTGACGCCGAGTTTTTCCAAGCAGTCCATGATGGCCAGGCCGTTGATCACGGTGGCGAGCATGCCCATGTAGTCGCCGGTGGTGCGGTCGACGCCGCGCTTGGCGCCGTTGAGGCCGCGGAAGATGTTGCCGCCGCCGATGACGACGCAGACCTGCACGCCGAGGTCGTGGATTTCCTTCACTTGGGCGCAGGTCTTCTCGAGCGTTTCCGCGTCGATCGGATCGCCGGACTTGCCGCCGCGGAGCACCTCGCCGCTCAGCTTGAGGATAATGCGTTGGTATTTAACCGCGGAAACCGCTGGCTTGGGCGTGGACATGCCGTGCAGGTAACGGGATGGAAAATTCCCCGTCAATCTTCTGATGCGGGAACCCACGGCCGGCCGGGTCAGAGCGCCTTCACCCGCGGGGTGAATTTCTCAAGATACTGCCGGTTGTGCTCGTCGCCGCCGACGGTGTTGGCGCTCTTCCAGACGGGCGGCTCCACGCCCTGCGCGCGGCAGAGCGCGATTGTTTCCATCACCAGCCAGTTGATGCAGAAGCAGGCGAGGATGTTGCAAGTGCCGCCGATCCGCTGCGGGTAGCCGGGAAGATCGATGAGGGTCTCGCCGTGCGGGATGTGGTTGTCGATAAGCACGTCGACCACCTCGCCGAGATTCTGCGCGCCGGGGTGGCGGGCCACGAAATCGCGCGGGGTCTTGGCGGCGAACTCCGCCGAGGAAATGCCGATGGTCTTGCAACCGCGGCGCTTGGCCTCGAGGGCGGCGTCGATGGAGCAGGCGTTGATACCGTAGGCGCTGGTGATGATTAGCAGGTTTTCGGGACCGAGGTGATGGGCCTTCACGATCTTGTCGCCGATGTTCGCCGTGCGCTCGAGCATGGTGGATTTCTGCCCGCCGCCCGCAAGGGACAGGCTCGGCTCGAACATCGGGCTGATGTTGGCCAAGCCGCCGGCGCGAAAGAAGAATTCCTCGCTGCCCACGTAGGAGTGGCCGCCGACGCCGTAGATGTGGATCAGCTGGTCGGCCTTGATCTGGTTACAGCAGAGCTGCGCGGCGGCGGCGATGGCGGGGCCTTGGTTGTCGGTGATGGCGGCGAGGCGGGCGGAAATGCCGTCGCGGTAGGCGGCGCCAATGTCGAAGGAGGAAGTCAT
>JAPOIC010000128.1 GCA_029979145.1 Opitutaceae bacterium | reverse complement strand
CCGCCACCTGAAACACCTCACGGCCGACCGTTCCAGCAGCCGCCAGGTTGACCTCGTGTTCGTGATCAACAATTCCCCGTCGATGGCGGCGCACCAGGAACGTCTGGCCGCGAGCCTGAACCGTTTCCGCCAGTTTTTTCACACGCGCGATCTCGACTACCGCATCGGCGTGCTCACCACAGACTTTGTCGATGCCGACCCCGGCGTAGCGCGCAACCGGCAGGCGTATTACAAGAAGGTGCGCGCCATTGCGCTCGATGACGCCGGCACTCCGGTGCTCGACCGGCAAGGCCGGCCCAAGACCACGACCAAGCGCGTGGCCAGCAATGGCGACCTCGTGACGCTGCCGCAGCTGGCCCAGCCATGGGTCACGCCGCAGACGCCCGACGGTATTTTCTCGGAACTCGTCAAGGTCGGCACCAACGGCGACAGCAACCGCACGGCCTTCACCGCCGTTTATAACTTCGTCGCCAACTTCTACAACGAACGCCACGCGTTCCTGCGCCCCGAGGCCACCACCATCGTGGTTTTCTTCATGGACGAGGAGGAAACCCGCATGGCCGTCTGGGCCCAGGGGCGCAACGGCGAGCGCAAGGCCGAGTGGCAGGAAAGCGGCACGCTGCCCGACCTGATCGCCGACTACAACCGCGGTCACCCGCGCGATCGGCAGACGCTCGACGGCTACATCAACTACTGGGTCATCCGCCCCTTCGTGATCGCGAAGGGCAATCAACGCGGCAAGCTCGAGATCAACGCCGTCGTGTCACCCGGCAACCAATCGCACCGGCGGGCGGCCGAACTCACCGGCGGCACCGTGCTCAACATTGAAAGCGACTTTTCCGCGTCGCTCGCCGAGCTGGGCGACCGTATCGCCGACACCGTGGCCGTCGCGCTCGATCCGCTGCCTGCAGGGTCCACGCTCTACCAGAAGAGCTTGCGCGTCCTCGTCGATGGCCAACCCATTGAGGCCGATTCCACGGATGGCTTCACCTACGACGCGCGCTCCCACCGCATCGTGTTCCATGGCACGGCCAAGAAGCGCGCCTTCGCCGCCAAGATCGACATCACCTACGAGGAGCATCGCTGAGGCGGAGGCAAGGCGGGGGTTCAATTCGGGAGAATCCAGAAGCCAAGAAGCCGGAGCCCCTGGTTTCATGGCTTCTAAATTTCTAAACCCGAGCCAACAGCTAGACGAAGGTGGAGCGGATTGACCTCAATCCGCTCGAACGCGTTGGGGACAACGCGTTCCACCTTGCGAGCCGAGGCGGGGTCGGCGACCCCGCCCTACATCTGATCCGCGTCCATCCGTGCAATCCGCGGAAATGAAGACTGGATCGTTTGCAGCTTTACCGCGGATTCACGCGGACCAAAACCCGGTAGGGCGCGCTCTTCGAGAGCGCCGTCCCACTTGAAGCGCTGGCGCTCCTGGTTGCCGAATTCTCCTCCGCGTCTCTGCGCCTCAGCGTGAGACCCTCAGCCCGAACGCTCACTTGTGGTCCCACGGGAGGTGGATCGCCAGTTTCGGCTGCTTCCACACTTCGTAGACGTCGAACATCTTGCCCGGGTTGAGAATGCCCTTGGGGTCAAGCGCGCGCTTGACCGCCTGCATCGCCGCCACCTGCGCGGGCGGATGCTGGATCCGCAGGAACGGGGTCTTCGCCAACCCGATGCCGTGCTCGCCGGAAATCGCGCCGCCCAAGGCCACGACCTTGACCATCAGCTTCGCCACCGCGGCCTCGGCCCGGCGTGCCTCGCCGGCATCGGCCCGGTGGAACATGATGTTCACGTGCAGATTGCCGTCGGCGAGATGCCCAAAGGTCGGAATCGCCAGCCGGGATGAACGCTTCAACCCGGCCAGAAATTTCATGAACGGACCGTAAGCGCGCATCGGGATGACGATGTCCTCGTTGAGCTTCGTGTCGCCAAGCTCGAACATCGCCCCCGAGCACTTCCGCCGCACGGCCCAAAGCTCCTCGGCCTCGGCGCGGGTGCGGGCCGCCCGGTGGGCCAAGGCGTGTTCACGCGCCCAAGCCAAAACGTCGCGCGAGGTTTCCTTCACCTCGCTGGCGGTGCCGGCCAGCTCCAGCAGGATGACCGCACGGTTGGCCTGGCCGGAGAATACCGGCCGGCCGGTCGCGCGCTCAGCGCAGACCACGCTTTCCCGGTCCAAGAACTCACAGATCGCCGGCTGCACGCGCCGACGAAACAGCGCCTTGCCCGCCGCCACGGCGGCGGCCTCGTCGGCAAACGCAGTGAGCAGAGTCCAGCGCGCGGCCGGCGCCGGCACGAGCTTGAGCACGGCACCGGTGACCACGCCGAGCATGCCCTCGCTGCCGATCCAGAGATCCCGCAGGTTGAAACCCGCGGCGAATTTCTTCGTCGCCGTGCCCCACTGCACAAACTCGCCGGTCGGCAAAAATCCGCGCAGCGCGATCACGAAGTCCCGCGTCACGCCGTATTTGCCGCCGTGCATGCCGCCCGCGTTGCAGGCGATGTTGCCGCCGATGGTGCAGTATTCCTTCGACGAGGGGTCGGGCGGATAAAACCAGCCCGCCTTATCCGCCGCGCGCTGCACGTCGGCATTCTTCGCGCCGGCATCCACGTGCGCCATGCCCGCCTCCGCGTCGATGCGGATGCGCTTGAGTTTCAGCATGTCGATCACCCAGCCGCCGGCCACCGGCGCAGCCGAGCCCATCAGCGTCGTCCCGCGGCCGCGCACCGTCACGGGGACGCCGTGGCGATTGGCCAGCGTCAGCACTTCTCCAACCTGCTCCTCCCGTCGGGGCGTGATGACGGCCTCGGGCAAAATGGAGAGTTTGCTGCTGTCGAATGAGGCTGCCCAGCAGCCCTTGGCGGACACATCGACCACGGGGCCGAGGCGTCGCCGCAGGACACGGGTGGCGGAGGCAAACTTGGACATGCCACCCACTTCGCACCATCGCCGCGCTTTCGCCAATCCCGAATTGGCGATCACGGGACGCGAAGGGCACAAAATCCCGTCATGGCGCGCCGCATGATTGACCGTCCGCCCCCGGCCGGCTTGTAGTGGGAGCCCGCTTTGCGAAACCCTTCCTTTTCATGAGCCTCAAGATCAAGTCCGCCTCCGACTGCCTCTTTGACCAACTCTCGCTCGGCGAGATCATGCTACGCCTCGATCCCGGCGAGGGCCGCGTCCGCACGACGCGCTCGTTCCGCGCCTGGGAAGGCGGCGGCGAATACAATGTCGCCCGCGGTTTGCGCAAGTGTTTCGGCCTGCGCACGGCGGTTTGCACCGCCTTCGTCGACAACGAGGTCGGCCACCTCATCGAGGACTTCATCATGCAGGGCGGCGTGGCCACCGACTTCATCCAGTGGCGTCCGGACGACGGCATCGGTCGCACGATCCGCAACGGCTTGAACTTCACCGAGCGCGGCTTCGGCGTGCGCGGGGCCTTGGGTGTGTCCGATCGAGGCAACACGGCGGCTTCGCAACTAAAACCCGGCGACTTCGACTGGGAGCACATTTTCGGCAAGCTCGGCGTGCGTTGGTTTCATACCGGCGGCATTTTTGCGGCGCTGTCCGAGACCACCGCCGCCCTCACCATCGAGGCGGTCAAGGCCGCGCATCGGCACGGCACGATCGTCAGCTACGACTTGAATTATCGTCCCTCGCTCTGGAAGAGCATCGGCGGCCAGAAAAAGGCCCGCGAGGTCAACCGCGAGATCGCCAAGTATGTCGACGTCATGATTGGCAACGAAGAGGACTTCACCGCTTCGCTCGGCTTCGAGGTCGAGGGTCAGGACGAGAACATCAGCCACATCGAGCTCGATGCCTTCAAGGCGATGATCCAACGCGCCGTGGCGGAATTCCCCAATTTCCAAGTCGCGGCCACTACGCTGCGCAAGGTGATCACCGCCACCAAGAACGACTGGAGCGCGATCTGCTACCACGCGGGCGAATTCCACGAGAGCCGGCTCTACCCCGAGCTGGAAATTATGGACCGCGTCGGCGGCGGCGACAGCTTCGCCTCCGGCCTCGCCTACGGTTTCCTGCAGCACAACGACGCGGCCAAGGCCGTGAACTACGGCGCCGCCCACGGTGCGCTGGCGATGACCACGCCCGGCGACACGTCGATGGTCACGGTCAAGGAAGTCGAAAAACTCATGGGCGGCGGCAGCGCGCGCGTCGTGCGGTAAACCCATGGCGCCGCACTCTGCCCTTCCTCGCATTAGTCGTCGCCCCCGCATTCAGCGGGGACGCTGATGCCATGGCGGCCGCCTCCGCAATCGGCCACCGACGCGAGCTGTTCGTCGACGCCGCGCTGATCGAGTCATTGTCCGGCGGCGCGCGGCGCGAACTCCACCACCCGCAGGCCCAGGAAGTCGTCCTGCACTTTGACGAACCTTGGGAAGGCACGGGCTGCGGCTATCTGAGCGTCTTCCGCGACGGCGACACTTACCGGCTCTACTACAAGGCCTTCGCCATCAAGGTGGAGCCCGGCAAGACCGTCAGCGAGTCGCACGACCACCGCTACACCTGCCTGGCTGAGGGCAAAGACGGCGTGCACTGGACGAAACCGACGCTCGGCCTGCACCCCTTTCGCGGGTCCACCGCCAACAACATCGTCGCCGTCACCGGCCCGATGGGCGCGCTCAACGTCGACGCCGCTCATCCGGCCATCTTTCGCGACGACAACCCCGCCGCGCCGCCGGAGGCGCGTTACAAGGGCATGTTTCGCTCTGACGGCGACCCAGGCGTCGTCATCCTGCAATCACTCGACGGCGTGCGCTGGACGCCGTTCACGGACAAACCCGTCATCACGGCAGGCGCCTTCGATTCGCAGAATCTCTTTTTCTGGGATGCCGTCCGCGGTGAATACCGCGCCTACTGGCGCACGTTTCCGCGTGGATCCACCGTGAAGGGCAACTGGCACCCGGAGGGTCCGCGCGCGATCAGCACCGCCACCTCGCCCGACCTCATCCACTGGTCCGAGCCGCAGGCGGTGTCCTACCCCAACGATCCGCGCGCCATCGAGCTCTACACCAACAACGTCACCCCCTACCCGCGCGCGCCGCACCTGTTGCTCGGGTTTCCCGCCCACTACTTCGAGCGCCCCTGGGGGCCGTCCCTCGAGGCCCTGCCCGACCGCGAGCATCGCGCCATGCGGTCAACCGCCCAGGTGCGCTACGGCACCGCGATCAGCAACACCCTGCTCATGGCCAGCCGCGACGGCGTGACCTTTGAACGCTGGCCCGAGGCCTTCCTCCGGCCGGGGCCGGAGCGCACCGGCACGTGGAACTACGGTCACCAATACCTCGCGTGGCAGCTCGTCGAGACGCCTTCATCGCTCGCCCCCGACGGCCCGAACGAACTCTCGCTCTACGCCATCGAGAACTACTGGACCGGCCACGCCGGCGGCAGCTCGTTGCGGCGCTACACCCTGCGGCTGGACGGCTTCGTGTCGGTCAACGCGCCGCTCAGCGCCGGCGACTGCGTCACGCGGCCGATCACGTTCACCGGCGATGAGCTGCGGCTCAACTTCGCCACCTCGGTCGCCGGTGATATCCGGGTTGAGCTACAGGACGAACACGGAGCGGCGCTGCCGGGCTTCGCGCTCGCTGACTGCGAACCCATTTTCGGCGATGCGCTCGACCGCCCGGTCACGTGGAAAAACCAGCCCGACCTCGGCGCTCTTGCCGGCCGGCCGGTCAAGGTGCGCTTCCACCTGCGCGATGCCGACCTCTTCGCGTATCGGTTCGCGCAGCGATGAATGTAGGGCGGGGATTGGAATCCCCGCCCTACACATTTACCCGCGCGAGGGTTCGGCCATGGACTCGCGGGCCTTGCGCGATAGCTCTGCGATGTGTCCGTCGTTGGCCATCACCTGCTCCAAGTGCCGACGACGGGCCGGGCTGGCTGTGTTCATCATGATATCGCCGTAGGCGCGCTCGACCCAGAAACGGGAAACGCCGTTCAAATAGTCGCGCAGCTCCTGCACCCGCGCCTCCGGGTAGCGCTGGCACAGGTTCATGGTGAACATGCGCCGCCAGCCGCTGCCGCCGAATGCCGCGTGCTTGGTGTTATGATTGAAAACCAAGATGTCGCCCGGCTGTGTTTCCAACGCAATGGCCGGCACGTCGCGGCCTTCCATCCCCCAAAGCTTGGCGGATTGCGCCAGCTGCGCCTGCAGATCGTCCGCCCAGCGGTCGCCGATGCGATGGCTGCCGGGAATCACGCGCAGACAGCCGGTGT
>JAPOIC010000172.1 GCA_029979145.1 Opitutaceae bacterium | reverse complement strand
GGAGTAACGGCCGGCGGCGAGTTTGAAGGTGCCGGGGTTAGCGGCGGTGACGCCTGCGGCCGACGAAGCTGCTTTGCCGCCCTCAGTAATCTTGGCGCCCGCGGGGACGGGGAAAGTCGCGGTGGCGGTGGTGTTGGCGGGCACGGTGATCTGCCAGTCGAACCGGTTGCGGCCAAGTTTCCACGCGCTGGACACTTCGCCGTGCACAGTCTGCAGGTGACCATGGGCGCGGGTGAGTTCGCCGCCGGGCTGGGGGCGGAGCACGATGTGCTTGTAGGCAGGTTGGGCCGGGTCGATCTCAATGCCCGCCACGATTTGATAGAGCCAGCAACCGATCGCGCCGTAGGCGTAATGGTTGAACGAGTTCATGCCCTTGTCTTGGAAACCCTTTTCCTGGGTCCAACCGTCCCAACGCTCCCAGATGGTGGTCGCGCCTTGCGTCACCGCGTAGAGCCACGACGGCCACTTCTTCTGGTGCAGGAGCTTGTAGGCGACGTCGAGGCGGCCGAAGCGCGACAAGACATGCGGCAGATAGGAGGCGCCGACGAATCCGGTCGTCAGCAAATTGCCGCGCTGCTCGATGTCGCGCACGAGCTCGGCGACGAGCTTCGGACGCAGGGCTTCGGGGGCGAGGTCGAACTGCAAGGTGAGCACGTAAGCGGTCTGCGTCAGGCCGGTGACGAGGCCGTCGCCGGACACGTAGCGCTTCTGGTAGGCCGAGCGAACTTGGCTATGCAACTTGGTGAAAGCGGCGGCGTCCTTGGTCTCGCCAAGCACTCCGGCGATGCGGGCGGCGAGCTCGGTGCTGTAGGCAAAAAGCGCCGTGCCGATGAGGTCCTTCGGCGAACCGCCGTCGACCTTGCCGCTGCCGTCAAGCGCGAGCCAGTCGCCGAAGCCCTGCCAGATGCCGAGGTCGGGATGGACGCGAATGAGATTCTTCGCCTTGGCCTTGAGGTAGGCGATGAAGCGCTTGAGCGAACCGTAGTGCGTGCGGAGCAACGTGGTGTCGCCGTAGCAGAGGTAGATCGTCCACGGACAGATGATGCCGGCGTCGGCCCAGGCCGGTCCGCCGTCCTGCGGCACGCCGTTGACGTGCGGCACCACGGCGGGGAACTCGCCTTCCGGGCCCTGCGCGTCGCTGATGTCGCGCTGCCACTTGTTGAAGAAACCCGCGACGTCGCGATTCCAGGCGGCGGTGCGAATGAAGACCTGCGCATCGCCCATCCAGCCGAGGCGCTCATTGCGTTGCGGGCAGTCGGTGGGCACCTCGATGAAGTTGCCGCGCTGACCCCAGTCGATGTTGCGCTGGAGTTGGTTGATGAGCGGGTCGTTGCACTCAAAGTCGCCGGTGCGCGGCGTGTCGCTGTGCAGCACGATGCCCGTGACGGCGTCGGCGGTCATGTCACCGACGTGGCCGGAGACCTCCACGTAGCGGAAGCCGTGAAAAGTGAACTTGGGCTCGAAGGTTTCGCCGGCGGGATCGCCGCGGAGGGTGTAGAAATCCGTGCAGCGTGCGGCGCGGAGATTGTCGACGTAGATCTGGTTGTCGGCCGGATTGAGGATCTCGGCGTAGCGGATCTTCAGCATCTGACCGGCCGGGCCCTTCACCCGGAGCCGGATGCGGCCAGCGAGGTTCTGGCCGAAATCAAAGATCCAGACCGGTTCCGGCCAGGCCTCCTGCTTCCGCGGCGGGGCGATGGGCTTGAGCTCCTGCGTGACGCGCACGAGCGGGCCGATGCTCGGTGAAATCTCGATGGCCGGAGAGGGAAACTCCGTGACGGGCAGCCAGGCCTCGTCGTCGTAGCCCGGAAGATTCCAACCTGGAAGCTCGCGGCGCGCGTCGTGGGTTTCGCCGGCCATGATGTCGTTTTCGATGATGGCGCCGGTGGTTGTTTTCCAGAACACGTCGGAGGCGACTAAGTCGGTGGAGCCGTCGCGGTAGGTGATGACGAGCTGGGCGAGGAGCTTCGGTTGCTCGCCGTAGTAACCGCGCGAACGCCAGCCGATGCGACCGCTATACCAGCCGTCGCCAAGGATGGCGCCGGCGGCATTGTCGCCGCTACGCACGAGTCCGGTGACATCATAGGCTTGGTATTGCACGCGCTTCGAGTAGTCGGTCCAACCGGGCGCCAGCTGCTCCTCGCCGACGCGGACGCCGTTGAGGAAGAATTCGTAGAGGCCGAGCGCGGTGACGAACAACCGGGCATCGGCCACGGGTTTGGTCACGTTAAACGCCGTGCGCAGGTAGGGACTTGGCACGGAAGATTCGGGACCGCCGGCGAGGGTTGATCCGATCCAACGCGCCGACCAATCCGAGGCGGCGAGCAAACCCATCTCCCAAAACGCCGGGGCGCTGACGGCGGTCTGGCCCAGCTCATCGCGCACCTCGACGCGCCACCACGCGCGCTGGCGGGCGGCGAGCGTCTGACCGGCGTAGACGACTCCCTGTGTGGCGTCGGACTTTACCCAGCCACTGTCCCAGAGGTCGGGTGCGCTGGCGCGCTTGGAACCGACGGTGATCTTGTAGGCGGTTTGGCGGGCGCCGCGGCGATTGCGCGTTTCCAATCGCCAGGACAACCGCGGGGCGGCGTCGTGCTGGCCGAGGGGGTTCTCGAGGTGGTTGCAACGCAGGTGAACGGGGCGGGTCGGGGAGGGCATAGGATTGCGCCGCCGAGCCAATGGAAGCGCTGGAGGGGAAAGCAACCTTTTCGCAGCGCGAACATTCATGGCGGGCTTGTCAGCTTTGGCTCCGCCCTTCTTTGTCGGGCCATGGGCAAGATTTTCGTCACGGGGGCGGCCGGCTTCATCGGCAGCCACACCACGGATCGGCTGCTGGCCGAAGGCCATGAAGTCTCGGGCGTGGACAACCTGCGCTCCGGGCATCGCCACAACCTGACCGAGGCCCTGAAGTCGCCGTCATTTCGCTTGGCCGAAGCCGATGTCGCGGAAGCCGGCGTGCTCGATTGTCTGGTGGCGGAATTTCAACCCGAGGCGATCATCCACCTCGCGGCCTTGGTCAGCGTGCAGGAGAGCATCCAAGACCCCGCGCTCAATCGCCGACTCAACGTGACCGCCACGGAACTGGTGGCCGCTGCCGCCCGGGCGCACGGGGTGAGGCGCATCGTGTTTGCCTCGTCCGCGGCAATCTACGGTGACACGACCGACCTGCCGATCAGCGAGGAGGCGCCGAAGCGTCCAATCAGTCCCTACGGTGAAGCCAAGCTGGCTTCCGAAGGCATCCTTTTGGCCGCTGCGGCTGCAGGCGGGCTGACTGTGCGGTGCCACCGGTATTTCAATGTCTTTGGTCCGCGGCAGGACCCGGCGTCGCAGTATTCCGGCGTGATCTCGATTTTTGACCGGCGTTACCGCGACGGGAAACCGGTGACCATTTTTGGCGACGGCCAGCAGACGCGTGACTTCATCTCAGTCCATGACGTGGCGCGGGCCAACGTGATCGCGGCGACCTCCGGCGGCTTGGTCTCGGGCGTCGCCAACATCTGCACCGGCCGCGCGACCTCGCTGCTCGACGTCGTGGCGGTCTTCGCGTCGCACTACCCGGCGGTGCCGCCGCCGACGCTGGCGCCGGCCCGATCGGGCGACATTGTGCATTCGCTCGGACGGCCGGAGCGCGCGCGGGCCGAGCTGGGCTTTGCCGCCGAGGTTCCCGTGGCGGAGGCCTTGGGTGAGTTGATTCGCGCGGGTTGACGGGCGCTGCGCCGAGTTTGCGCTTGGCCTGACAGCGGCCGGCTGAGAGGGTAATTTCCAATGGAAAACCGCAAAGCCTACGTCTGCATCATGGCCGGGGGCAGCGGCGAACGCTTCTGGCCGATGAGCCGCCAGGCGACGCCCAAGCACCTGCTGAAACTCTTTTCCGACCAGACCCTGCTGGAGGAGGCGGTCCGCCGGCTGAATGGGGTGGTGCCGCAGGAGAACATTCTCGTCCTGACGAACACAGTGCAGCTGCAGGATATTCGGGCGGCCCTCCCTTTTTTGGCTCCGGAACAAATCATCGCGGAGCCCGTGCGTCGCGACAACGCCGCTGCGGCGGCCCTGGCCACGGCTTTGGTCCGCCGGCGTGATCCCGACGCGGCGTTGGCCTTGCTAGCCTCCGATGCCTACATCAAGGACCGGGCGACGTTTGCCCGTCAGCTCGCGAAAACCTTGGTGCGGGCGGCACAAGGTAAGGCGTTGCTTACGGTCGGGGTGAAGCCTAACTATCCTGCCACGGGATTTGGTTATCTGGAAATGACCGATGACCGGGGTGACGGCTTCCGCAAAGTCGCCCGATTCGTCGAGAAGCCGGACGAGGCAACGGCGAAGGAATATTTTGAGCGCGGAAACTACGCGTGGAACACCTGCATGTTTGCTTGGCAGGTTTCGGCGTTCGTGGCCGAGGCCGAAAAGAATGCGCCGGAGCTGGCTGCGTTTATGCGGGATTTCCCCGCGAACGAATTCGACGCTTACCTCAACGAACGCTTTCCCGCGTTGCCCCGGATTTCGGTGGATTATGCGATCATGGAAAAGGCCGCCTCAGTGGAAACCCTGCCGGCAGAGTTTGATTGGGACGATGTCGGCACGTGGACGGCACTGCCGGCCCACATGCCCAAGGACGCCGCCGGCAACACCCTGCGTGGCCCGGTCACGGTGCGCGATGCCTCGAACAACATCGCCGTGAGCAACGGACGCGTCATCGCCTTGTGCGGGGTCAGCGACCTCGTCGTGGTGGAAACCGCGGACGCGGTGCTAGTTTGCCATCGCGATACCGTGCAGGATATTAAGAAGCTGATGCCCGACCTTCCGGAGGCGGTGCGCTAAGGGTCTTTTTGTAAAATTCCCGTTGACGCCACCCGGCCACGCTCTTTGTTGAAGCGCTCTGCAAGTGGCTCGGTAGCTCAGTTGGTAGAGCAGGGGACTGAAAATCCCCGTGTCCCCGGTTCGATCCCGGGCTGAGCCACCATTTTCGACCCGTTGTCCGCCTTCCGGACAACGGGTCTTTTTTTGCGCGGACGGCGGAGATGACGTGAGTTTGCCTTGCCGTG
>JAPOIC010000292.1 GCA_029979145.1 Opitutaceae bacterium | reverse complement strand
GCACCGGCTTTGATCCGGCGGTGGCGGTGCGCGGCGCCAAGTGATTCTTTCCGTTCGTCGCGGAATCTCGTCGATTCGTCGCAAATCCCGGCAAAGGGCTTGAGTTGACGGAAAGGAAGCGGAAGAACGCGCCGCTACGTCATGCAGATCCGCTGGGCTAGACTTGCCATTATTGTCGGGGGCTGGGCCTTTGTGGGCACGCTCCTCTCGCTGGAGGTGTTGTTCAACATGCGGGCGAGCATGCGGGCCGACTATTTTGACGCGCTCGACGTGGCGATTCCCCAGTTCGGCCGCGCGCTGATGTGGGCGCTGCTGGCGCCGCTGGTGCTGAAGCTGCGGACCCTCGTGCCGTTGAGCCGCGGCGCCAGTGGTGGCACCGGTCGTGGGCTGAGTGGGCAGACTGGCCGTCTGCCGGACCCCGCCTATCCACCCTTGGGGCCGTTTATCAAAGAAAGGTGTAACTTTTGCGGCGACCCAGTGTTGTTGGGGCATGTCCGTGATCTGGATTCGTCCCCAAGCCTCCACCGCCGCGCTGGCGCGATTCGTCGCAAAATGCGGGGCATTGGTCGCCGGGGCGTTTTCAAATCGTCGGATGGCTGTTCATTCCGGCCTTGTTCGTAGTAATCAGTTGTTGTGTTGTGGAGGGGTCGTTGTGGGCCCCTCCACAGTTTTTACCGAACAGGCATCGACGCGGCGCATTCGCCGCAGTGTGAGTGAGCGCCGCTCCCCCGTCACCTTCAACTGAGTCCTATGAATCAAACCTCCTCCGCCCCGCGCCGTAAATCCAAGAAGAAGTGGATCATCATCGGCGGCACCATCCTCGTCATCGCCTTGGTCGCCGTCGGCCTCTCCAAGCGCAAGAAGGAGACCGGCATCATGGTCACGACCGAGAAGGCCGTCGTGAAGACCATCACCCAGACGGTGACCGCCACCGGCAAGGTCCAGCCTGAGACCGAAGTGAAAATCTCACCCGAAGTGGCTGGCGAAATCATCGAGCTGCCGGTGAAGGAAGGCGATATCGTCAAGAAGGGCGACCTGCTCGTGAAGATCAAACCCGACTTCTACCAGGCGCAGTTTGAGCAGCAGGAAGCCGCGCTCCTCTCGGCCAAGGCCGCCAGCGTCCTGAGCAAGGCCCAGCTCGCCAAGGCGGAGCAGGACTTCCAGCAAGCCAAGGATCTTTACGCCAAGAAGCTCATTTCCGACGCCGACTACCTCGCCGCCAAAACCGGCTTTGAGGTGGGCAAGGCCGACTTTGACTCGTCGCTTGCACAGATTCGCCGCAGCGAGGGCCTTGTGTCCCAAGCTCAGGATCAACTGAACAAGACCACCATTTATGCCCCGATGGACGGCACGATCAGCTCCCTCACCAGCGAGGTGGGCGAGCGGGTGGTCGGCACGGGCCAATTTGCGGGCACCGAAATCATGCGGGTGGCCGACCTCAGCAACATGGAGGTCCGCGTGAAGGTGAACGAGAATGACATCGTCAACGTCAAGGCCGGCGATCCGACCGTTATCAGCATTGATGCGCTGCCCGAGGTGAAATTCAACGGCAAGGTCAGTGAGATCAGCTCCTCCGCCCAAAATGCCGGGGCAGACATCGCCACGCAGCAGAACGCCAGCTCGGACGAGGTCGCGAACTTCCTGGTCAAAATCAACATCAGCGACCGCGACCAGCGCCTGCGCCCGGGCATGAGCGCCACTTCCGACATCCAGACCCAGACGGTGGAGAACGTCGTAGCCGTGCCGATCCAAAGCGTCACCGTGCGCGCCGACGGCGGCAAAACCGCGGAGGACCTCGCCGCCGAAAAGAGCAAGGCCGCGCGGGAGAAGTCCGGCAACAATCTCGAAGTCACCGATACGCGCGATTCCGCGCGCCGCGACCGCAACCAGCTGGAGCGCGTCGTGTTCGTGGTCGACGGCACCAAGGTCAAGATGGTGCAAGTCGACACCGGCATCGCCGACAACACTCACATCGAAATCAAAGAGGGCCTCAAGGAGGGTGACGAGATCGTCTCGGGCAGCTATGCCGCGATCAGCCGCCGCCTCAAAGACGGCGCCGACATCCAAATCGAGCAACCCAAGCAGGGCAAATAAAGCGCCGGCGTCGCCCACTATGAGCCCTCCTCCTGCTCCCACCACTGCGCGCGTCACGCGGCCCGTCGGCCAGCTGGTCATCGAGATCGGCATCTCCCCG
>JAPOIC010000247.1 GCA_029979145.1 Opitutaceae bacterium | reverse complement strand
TCTCGACGAAGTAGTCCGAGTTAAGCTCATTCGACGCCACCATCGTGTGCAGGCCGAAGCGCTTGACGCCCTTCTCCTTCAGCAGGCGGTAGCCCTCGAAGAGTTGGTCCCGCGTAAAACCATACTTCGCTTCCTCGGGCTTGCCGATGATGACGTTGCCGGCCTTGAGCGGACCCGGGTTGTAACGGAAGCAAAGCATCTCGGGCAGCTTGCCGCCCAATGCCTGTTCAAGGAACGCGATGTGGCTGATGTCATCGAGATTGATGATCGCACCCAGTTCGGCCGCGCGCTGATACTCCGAGGCCGGCGTGTCGTTGGAGGTGAAGACGATCTTGTCGCCCGTGATGCCCACGGCCTCGCACAGCTTGAGTTCGGCGAGCGAGGAGCAATCGCCCCCCATGCCCTCGGCCTTAAGCGCCGCGAGGACGTGAGGATTCGGCAGCGCCTTGACCGCATAGTAATTCGCGAAACCACCCGGCACCCACGCAAACGCCTCGTAAAACGCACGGGCGTTCCGGCGCATCGCCTGCTCGTCGTAAATGTGAAACGGCGTCGGCACTTCCGCGGCGATCGCCTCGAGTTGCTCCTTGGTGAAAGGCAGGGACTTGTCGGTCATAGGGTGAAAGGCCGAAAGGTGCCCGGCGCCCCTCACCTGTCAATGTCGGACCGGGTCGAGCGGGGCGGCGGCGGCCGCAAAGGGCGGATTTCGAAGGGCGCAGGCCCGCTCCTGAGCTCGAGTGGAGACGCGGCGCCACCCCAACAAACTTGAGGGACCAGAGCCCGGCCGCGTGTCTCATTTGAACCCCAATCTCGTCGAACCTGACACGATCGCGCGACTGCTTCCGGCATGCTCCGAACCACCAGCAGCCCGCGGCCCGGATTCGCCGCTTGAATCGAGCTCGACTTTGCCATTCCTCAAACGCGCGTCCCCGCCCATGAAATCGCCCGCTGTGCCCGTCACCAATGTCCCGGTCGAGATCACATTCCGCGCGCGCCGGCCATGGGCCGATCCGTTCAATCAGGTGACCCTCGACGTGATTTTCACCGACCCGGCCGGTGTCGCGCGGCGCGTGCCCGCCTTCTGGGCCGGCGGCAAGGTTTGGAAAGTGCGCTATGCGTCGCCGCTCACCGGCCGCCACACTTATCGCACCGCGTGCTCCGCCACCGACGACGCGGGGCTGCATCTGCGCCGCGGGCACCTCACGCTGGCGGCATATCGTGGACGCAATCCGCTCTATCGCCACGGTCCCGTCCGGGTAGCGCCAAACCGCCGGCACTTCGAGCACGCAGACGGCAAGCCCTTCTTCTGGCTCGGGGACACCTGGTGGATGGGGTTGTGCGCCCGCCTGCCGTGGCCGCAGGGGTTCAAACAACTCACCGCCGACCGGGGGAAGAAAGGTTTCAACGTCGTGCAGCTCGTCGCGGGCCTTTACCCCGACATGCACGCGTTCGATCCGCGCGGGGCGAACGAAGCCGGATTTCCGTGGGAGGAAAACTACGCGCACATCCGCCCCGCCTATTTTGACGCCGCGGATCGCAAGCTTGCGCACTTGGTCGCGCAAGGGATCACGCCGTGCCTCGTTGGCGCGTGGGGCTACTTCGTCAATTGGATGACGGAGGACCAGCTCAAGGCGCACTGGCGTTACCTCGTTGCGCGTTACGCCGCCTGGCCCATGTTCTGGTGCACGGCTGGCGAGGCCAACCTGCCATGGTATTTGGCAAAAAACTTCCCCGAAGACGACCGCACGATGGTCGCCGGCTGGACGCGCATCATCGGCCATCTGCGCGAAATTGATCCGTTCCATCGTCCGATCACGATCCACCCCACCGCGATCAATCGCTACACCGCGCGCAAGGCGACGAATGACGAGCAGCTGTTGGATTTCGACCTGCTCCAGTGCTACCACGCGCAAAACGAAGCGGTGACGATCACCGTGCAAGCCGTGCGTGACACCTATGCCGCGGAGCCGCGCATGCCCGTGATTAACGGCGAGCCGTGTTACGAGATGCTGGGTGGCACAATCACCGCGCCGTGGCCGCGGCGCGCCTTCTGGTCCTGCGTGCTCAACGGCGCGGCCGGCCACACTTACGGCGGCAACGGCATCTGGCAGTGCAACCAGCCCGGCATCCCGCACGGCGCTTCCCCGCACGGCGGCAACTACGGCAACACGCCGTGGCAGGAGGCCATGCATTACAGCGGCGCCACCCACTGCGCCATCGGCAAGCGAGTCATGACCGGACTCGACTGGACGAAATTCGAGCCTCACCCCGAGTGGGCCGCCTACGCCGGCAACGTGATGCTGTCGCTGGACGACGCGCGCTGGATCTGGAGTTCCGCGTCCGAGCGCCCGGCGAAGGACGAGCCCAACCGCCGGCGTTATTTCCGGAAAACCTTCACCCTGCCCCGCGGTCGCAAGATTCGCGACGCACGCCTGCGGTTTGCCGGCACGACGCACGTCGAGGCCCAGCTCAACGGCGCATCCGCCGGCGTCGGCTGGGAGTGGCGCCAAGGACCGCAGTTCAACGACCGCGGCCCGCTGCTCCGCCCCGGGCGCAATGTGCTCTCGATCTGGGTCGAGCACCGCCCCGCCACGGGCGACCAACCGGGGCTGCTCGCGGTCTTGGAAGTTCGTTTCACCAACGGCAGCGCCCAACGATTCGTGACCGACGCATCGTGGAAATGCTGGGCGCGCAAACTCGAAGGCTGGGACCAACCCGATCTTGATGACTCGGCTTGGCTTGCCGCCGCCGAGGTTGGTCGTGCGGGCGACAAGCCTTGGGGTGCCGTCGCCGCCCCCGACGCGAGCCTGCACGGTCCGCAATCCGCCGGCATTCCCGGCCAAGTGCGCCTGACCTACGTGCCCTACGCCGAGCCCGTGCGCCTGTCGGGCCTCGAGCCGGGCCAACTGGTGCGCCCCGTGATGATCAATCCCGCGACCGGCGCTGAGCGAAAGCTGGTGGCGACCAAAGCCGATTCATCCGGCACCGCGCTTTGCGCCCCCCCTGCTGGTCACAGCCACGATTGGATCATTCGGATCGCAACCTGAGTCGGGCGAAGTTTTTGCCGCGGATAGCGCAGATAAACGCGGATCAGGCAGCGGGTGACCATTGGGGTTGGGTGTTTGTTGGGGATGCGGTGCCATCGCCGCGTAGGGCTGAACAGGGGTTTCTCGAGCGGGCCGATCCCGCAGGCGCGGGAGGCCCACC
>JAPOIC010000025.1 GCA_029979145.1 Opitutaceae bacterium | reverse complement strand
TGAGCGTCTCGACCTGACCACCGTGGTCGTGCACCCGAAGGAATCCGCCGCCTGCGCCAACCGCGACGGCACGTTCTGGGTGCCGGGTCCCTATGTCGCCAAGCCCTTGATCACCACTGGCGCGGGCGACCATTTCAACGCCGGCTTCACCGCCGGCCAGATCATGGGGCTCGCCCCGGAGTCCTGCCTCGGCACGGGTGTCTGCACCAGCGGCCACTACGTCCGCACCGGCGAAAGCCCGACGCTCGGCGACCTTGAAACCTTCCTCGCCAACTGGCGCTGAGTTTTCCATTTTCGACCCATGCCCTTGAAATCCAAACCCGCCGGGCGGCTCATCTCCTTCGAAGGCTCTGAAGGCAGCGGCAAATCCACGCAGATTTCCCTGTTGGCGGCCCACCTCCAGAAGCTGGGCAAGGAAGTCATCACCACCCGCGAGCCGGGCGGCACCGAGATCGGCGAGCAGATCCGCAACATCATCGTCCACAATTCCAAGGGCGATGAGATGACCCCGGAGACCGAGCTCCTGCTCTTTGCCGCGGCCCGGGCGCAGGTGGTCCGCGAGGTCATCGTGCCCGCGTTGATCGCCGGTCAGTTCGTGCTCAGCGACCGCTACCTGGATTCCTCGACGGTTTACCAAGGCATCGCCCGCAATCTTGCCGCCGACCCGGTGGCCCAGATTAACCGGTTCGCCGTCGGCAATGTCATGCCCGACGTCACCGTGATCATCGACGTGCCGACGGAGGTCAGTATTTCACGCCTTAAACAGCGCGTGACGGATCTGCCCGATCGCATGGAGCGCGAGAACATCGAGTTCTACCACAAGGTCCGTGAGGGCTACCTCCTGCTCGCGAAGAACATGCCGGAGCGCGTCATCCTCGTCGACGGCACCAAGTCGATTACCCAAGTGGCCAAGGCCATCTGGGAACATGTGCAGCTGCGTCTCGAGCTCTGACGATGCCGCCGCGGATTGACTGGCCCTCTGCCCTGACCGGCACCCCGACGGTGTCCGTGCTGGAAAACGCCATCACCCGGCAGCGCCTGTCGCACAGTGTGCTGCTGCACGGCGAGGACATCGGCACGCTCGTGCAGGTGGCCCATGCGATCGCCGATCGACTCCTCAATACCCCGGAGTCCACCGCGGAGTTCCCACCCGAGACGCACCCCGACTGCTTCGCCCTGCGCCCCGCCGGCAAGATGCGGCAGATCTCGGCGGAATCCACGCGCAACCTCATCGGCAAGGTGCAGGTCTCGGCCAATGTTTCCGTGCGGAAGGTTGCGATCATCCACGAATGCGACCGGATGAACCTCGCCGCCGCCAACATCTTCCTGAAGACGCTGGAGGAACCGCCCGCGCGCACCACCCTGCTCCTCCTGACCAGCCGCCCTTACGCGCTCCTGCCCACGATTCGCAGCCGCGTGCTGCACTTTCGGTTTCCGGCCGTCGGCGCTCCGGCCGATCACGCGGGTCTGGCGGCGTGGCTGGCAGACTACCGCGATTGGCTTGGCCGCCTCACCGGCGGTGTCGGTGGCAAGCGCGACATCGCGGACCATATCTTCACGCTCTACGGCCTCGTCGCCCGCTTCGAAGCGATTCTGGATGCCGCGACCGCCGAGGCGTGGAAAATCGAGAAGGAGAAGCTCCCGCCGGACCTCGACAACGACGAACAGGTGGCGATCGAAACCGGCCTTGCCAATGGCATCCGCCAGCGGTTGTTCGCCGAGCTGGAACACGCAACCCGCGCCTTTGCCGTGCCGCGACTCAAGGCCGGCGACGAAGCCGTGCGGGCGGCGCACACGGCCGCGATTGCGACGCTCGAGCACAACGTCGGCCTTCTCCACCTGAACCTCAATCAAGCGGCCGCATTGGAAAACTTTCTGCTCAGCTCCCTGCGCCTCTGGGCCAAGCGCTGAGTCCCCATGCGCCCCACCCCGCCTGCGCGTGACCCGCGCTTCCGATGCCCCGCCCGGCTCCTGCGCTGACGAAACGAGAAACCCGCGATTCGCTCGGCTGGTTCAACTGGAACATCAGCCTGCGGGGCGTCTTCGAGACCATCTGTGGCGGCACCACCCTCGTGTTCACCGCCTATGCGCTCGCCATCGGCGTGCCGGCTGCAGCCATGGGTTACTTCTCGGCCATTCTGAGCGTAGCCTGCATTGCGCAACTGCTCTGCCTGCCGCTCGCCAACCACGTGCGACGGCGCAAGCGCTTCATCCTCACGCTGGCCGTCAGCGAGCCGATCCTGCTGCTGCTGGCCGTTGCACTGGCCCCGATGCTGCCTCAGGCGTTGCGCCCGGTGAGCCTGGGTATTGCCGTCTTCCTCGCAGCGTCCTGTCTGCACCTCACGCGACCCTTTTCTGACGACTGGCTGGCCACAACCATTCCCAGCGGGTTGCGCGGACGCTACCTCGGGCGGCGCATCCGCCTTTCCACGTTCGCGATCATTGGCGCGACCCTGCTGGTGGGCCTGGCGGTTGACGCCATCGGCCGCACCAACACCACCGGTTTGGCCATCCTCCTCGCCGTTGGCGCGGTGTTTGGCATGGCCGCCGCCCTGTCCCTCGGTCGCGCGACCCTCCCGGAACAACCCGTGCCCGTGCGCTACCGGCTGGCAGACTTGAAGGCGGTGTGGCGCTGCCGCCCGTTCGTGAAACTCGTGACGGGCACCCTGCTCATGATGCTGCCGTTCTACTTCGCGGTCGCCTACTACCAAGTGTTCAACCTCGAGATTCTCCACATGCGCCCGTGGCTGATTTCCACCACGGGCGTCGGCTATTTGATCGTGAAACTACTGGTCACACCGTTGATCGGCCGCATCTGCGACCGCACCGGACCACGACTGATGTTTTTCGCAATGTGCCCGATCTACGCCGCGTTCTTTCTGTGCTTTCCCTTCGCGGACGCCGATCGGGTCTGGCCCGTCATTCTCGCCTGGGCTTTCGTGGCCGTGGCGGACGGAATCTACGGGGTCGCGGCTCCCGCCTGCCTTTACGCCACGGTTCCGGCGGAAGGCGCCCGCCCGGCATTCTTTGCGCTCTACAACCTCGTCAGCCTCGGCGCCGGTGCGATCGGCGGCGTGCTCGCCGTGCCGCTGCTGCGCGCGCTCGCCGAGGTCGATTTCTCAGTGGGCCTTATGCACCTCGGCGGCTACCACCTGTTTTACGCGCTGTGCGGCCTGCTGATGATCCCGTGTTCCGCCGCATTGTGGCTATTCCCACGCACCACTCGCACCCGGCCAAACTGAAACCGGAAACTCGAATCCAGAAGCCATGGATCCAACAAGGTCTGAATCCTGGTTTCCTGGCTTCTGAATTCTCCTCGGTTTGGGCGGCCTGCCCTGGCCGCTCCGATCACGTAATCGCAAATGCCAGCGAGTAGGCCCCCGGCTCCAGGCGATACTGCGGCAGCGTGTCCGGGCCGCAGCTGCAGGTGCCGAGGCCGCGTTGGGCGTGGTCGAGATTGAGGTAAACCTCGGGACGCGGCCTCAGGTCGGTGGTGTGTTTGGCTGCAAACAAGTCGGCGCCGGTGAAGTGACTTGCGGAGGCTTCGAAGGACGGCGCGCCGGCAAAGGTCACGCCGCGCCCCTGCGCGTCGCTGAGTCGAATCCAACGCACGTCGGTCTTGTTCCCGTGTTCCTGCGGGAGGATGTAGGGCACGTAGTCGTTCGTGACCGTGGTCTGCCAGCGGCCGAGGATCGCGCTGCGCTTGCGGTCGGAGTAGTTCTCCCACGGACCGCGGCCATACCACTCCAGCTGCTCCAAGGCGGACGGCAGCACGAGCGAGACGCCCACGCGCGGCAATTCGGGCAGCTTGGGATCGATGCGGAATTCGCACTTGGCTGCAAGTCGACCTTCGCCGGTAACGCGCCAGACTTGGCGATGGGTCAAAGGGCGCTTGGCGCCGGGCGCCAGCCAGCGTTGGTCGATCACGATCTCCGCGGCGTCGCGGGTGGGCTTCACGGTCACGCGATTGGCGGTGAGTTCGAGGCGGTCATAGCCCGCTTCGAGCCAGCGATTGAGCGCCCGCGCTGCCGGCCCCCAGCCGACTTCGGTGAAAAGCTTGAGGCCGTCGTTGTCGGTGCCGGCACGCCAGAGGTTCAATTGGGGGCCCTCCGTGATCAGCGCGCGGTTGCCGCGAACCACGTCGGTGAGAAGACCACGATCGCGATCGACCGAGAAAGACAGCGAGCCAGCCGCAATCGTCCACCCTTGGGCGGTTGTCGCCACATCGAGCACGCCGATGTCGTTCGCCTGCCGCGCCGCACGCTGGCGGAGAAAGGCCTTGGCCGGCACGGCATGTTGATTCCATGCGACTTCATGGCCGGCAGCGCACCAAGCGGTGGCCTTGGCTTGGCGGAAGCGAAAGGTAACGTGCACCTCGGCTTCGGCAGGCAGCACCAAAGCCGGATAGTCCAGGCGGATCTCCGCCTTGGATTGCGGACCAACCTTCAGGGCCGGCAATTGCTCGGTGGCCACGGTCTAGCCATTGACGGTGAGCCTCCATTCACCGCGCAGATCGCGCAGGTCGGTGAACCAGCGGCGGTTCTCCACGACGAAACGCCCGCGCCGCGCGTCCTTGGCGATGATGCGCACCGGCTGAGACAAGTGCTGGTATTCAAACAAGCCCGGGTGCGGCCGGCGATCCGGCCAGACGAGACCGTCGCAGACGAAGTTCTTGTCGCTCGGCTCGTCGCCGAAGTCACCACCGTAGGCCCAGAACTCCCGGCCGTCTGTGGTGCGCTGCTTCAAGCCGTGGTCGACCCATTCCCAGATGAAACCGCCCTGCAGACCGTGATATTTCTCAAACGCATCGAAGTAGTCGCAGAGGCTGCCATTGCTGTTGCCCATCGCGTGCGAGAACTCGCAGAGGATGACCGGCCGGAGGTCGAGGTTCTTCGGGTCGGTTACCCAAGCCACGAGCTTGCCGATTTCGGGATACATCGGGCTGACGTAGTCCGAAGCCGCACGTCCGCGGGTCCAGTCGAAGGTGATCGTGCCCTCGTAATGGACGGGGCGGCTCGGGTCGCGATGTCGGATCCACGCCGCCATCGCGTCGTGGTGCGGGCCGTAACCAGTCTCATTGCCCAGCGACCAGGTGATGATCGACGGATGATTTTTGTCGCGCTCCACCATGCGCACGGCGCGGTCAAGGAAGGCCGGGGCGTAGCGGTTGTCGTGGGCGATGTCGTGATAAAACGCGTGGGCTTCGAGATCGGCCTCGTCCCATACATAGAGCCCGTATTCGTCGCAGAGATCGTAGAAGAACGCGTCGTTCGGGTAATGCGAGGTGCGCACGGCGTTGATGTTGTGGCGCTTCATCACCAGCACGTCCTCGCGCATGCCTTCGCGCGTCACTGCCTTGCCGCGCACGTCGTCGTGATCATGGCGATTGACGCCAGTGATCAGCACCGGCTGGCCATTGACCAGCAGTTCGCGATTGCGCGTTTCCACGCGCCGGAACCCGGTGCGGACGGACGTATGTTCAAGCTCGCTGCCATTAGGCCCAATCAAGGTCACGATCACGGTGTAGCGTTGCGGCACCTCGGCCGACCACAGCGCGGGCCGCTCCACCGGCAGGCTCACGGTGAGACGCTTGCGCGGGTTGATCCAGAAATTGTCGGATGGAAACGACTGCTCCACCGCCTTGCGCGCCACGGCCTTGCCCGCGGGGGTATAGGCCTGCACGCGCAACCGGCAGCCTTTGCCCCACTCGCTCGGCGCGCCCAGACGCGCGTCCACCTTCAATTCGCCCCGGCGCAGATCCTCGCTCAGTTCGGCGTGCACGAAGACGTCCTCGAGGTAATGCTCCGCCTGCGAATAGAGAAACACCTCGCGGTGGATGCCGCCCATCCACCACTGGTCCTGATCCTCGATGAAACTGGCGTCGGACCACTTCACCACCACGGCCGCCAGGGTGTGCGTCGCTCCCGCACGGACATAGGGCGTGAGGTCAAACTCCGAGGGCAGCCGCGAGTCCTTGGCCAAGCCCACGGGTTGGCCGTCGACCCAGACGTAAAGCACGCTTTCCGCCCCGCCGATGTGTAGAACGGTCCGGCGGTTGGCCCAAGTCTTCGGCACCGTGAAGGTGCAGCGATAAAGTCCGGTCGGGTTGGCCGCCGGCACCTGCGGCGGCTGGTCGCCGAACGGCATGATCACATTGGTGTAATGCGGGCGGTCATGGCCGTGCATCGTCCAGTTGCTTGGAACGGGCAGCTTGCCCCAGCCC
This sequence comes from Opitutaceae bacterium, assembly GCA_029979145.1. Taxonomy (GTDB): domain Bacteria; phylum Verrucomicrobiota; class Verrucomicrobiia; order Opitutales; family Opitutaceae; genus Cephaloticoccus. The sequence goes on along the minus strand of JAPOIC010000025.1, from coordinate 8,470 downwards.
TCGCCGGTCGGTGTGAAACCCGGCTCCACGAAGTCCGCCGGCACATCCTCCGGTTTGGGCACGAGGCGGAAGTCCCACTCGCCGTCTAAGGACTGCCACCACGGCGATTGTTCTCGATCACCACGTCGGGCCAAGGCCGCCGTGGGATAGGGGTAAAGCGTCGCCCGGGCGGGCAGCCGATTGAACGAAAGCGTTTCGGGGGATTGCCAGGACTTCAGGGGACCAGTCTGCATAAGCTGCATAGACCGGCGAGCGAAGCAGACCGCCACGCGGTGTGAAACAAAATCACGCGTCCCTCAGCGCCGCCCGCACTTCCGCCACAAAAGTTTCGCGCGCCTCCATGTGCGGATTGTGGCCGGATTCCGGCAAGGTTTTTACTCGGGCGGATGGAAAATGTCGCGAAATCGCTACGTGATCCTCGGGCCGGACATAGGAAGACTTGCCGCCCGTAATAAAAACGGTCGGACCGTCAAACCGATCATCCGGGCCCAGTGAATTCTTTTCCAACACGGGCAGCGCCGCCGACAACACCGGCAGATTGAACACCCAACGCCAGCCGTCGGACGTGCGCTCCAGATTGGTCGTGATGAACTTTCGCATCGCCCAATCCGGCACGATCGGCTCCACGCGCGTCTCGGCTTCCGCGCGGGAGCTCAACGTGGTCAGATCGAGGGCATTCATAGCGCGATACTCGGCCCGCCCGCCGGGCCATTGGTAGTCGCGCGGCGCCATGTCCACTACGATAAGCCGCCCCACTCGTTCCGGGTGACGGCACGCCAGCCGCATCGCCGTCTTGCCGCCCATGCTATGCCCCATCAGGTCGACCGGACCCGTGGTGTGTGCATCCATCCAGGCAAGGACATCGGCCTCCATGGCCGCATAATCCATCGGTTCCTCGTGCGGGGACTGCCCATGGTTGCGGGCGTCGAGCGCGTAGACGTGGGCGACGTCGGCGAGGTCGCGCCCCACCGTCTGCCAGTTGCGCGACGAGCCCAGCATGCCGTGCAGCAAGAGGAGCGGAAGGCCGCTGCCGCCGAGGTCGCGATGAAAAAGGGTCAGGCCCATCCGCCCACGGAAACGGACCAAACGGGCGACGCAAGCCCGGCGGGGCGCTTTTTGCTTTGCCCCGGCGCAGGATTGCCAAAGCGTTGGCGCCTCGATGACTGCCCAGCCGAAACTGACCCCGATGATGGAGCAATACTTCGAGGTGAAGCGCGGTCTGCCCGACGGCACCCTCCTGCTCTTTCGGCTCGGCGATTTCTTCGAGATGTTCTACGACGACGCGGTCACGGCGTCGCGCTTGCTCGGACTCACGTTGACCAAGCGACAGGACTACCCGATGGCGGGAATCCCCTTTCACGCGGCCGACAATTACGTGACCAAGCTGCTCGCCGCCGGCCGCAAGGTCGCGATCTGCGATCAAGCCGAGCCCGCCAAGGCCGGCAAACTGGTCAAGCGTGCGCTTACCCGGATTCTCAGCCCCGGCACCACACTCGCGGCCAATCAGCTCGACGCCAACCGCAACCACTACCTTTGCGCCCTCGGCACCGACAAAGCCGGTTTGCACGCGGCATGGCTCGATCTCTCGACCGGCGAGTTCCGCGTGGCAACCGATCCGCGCATCGAAAATCTCCTCCCGGTCTTGTCGGCGCTCGATCCCGCGGAGCTGGTCTTGCCCGAGGAGGAATTTGCCCGCTGGGAACAGGCGCCACATGACGAGGTGCAACTGCACGCCCTGCACCAATTTTGCCAGGATCGCATTCGCACCGAGGTCGCAGCCTACAACTTCGAAACCGCAACCGGCGCCAAGACGGTCATGGACACGCTCGGCGTGCTTAACCTTGAAGGCTTCGGCTTGGCCCCCGACCACCGCGCGCTCGGTCCCGCCGGTGCTCTGGTCTACTACGCCACAGAGAATCTCTGTGCGCGACCGGAGAACCTGCGTTCACTGCAGGAATACCGCAGTGCCTCCACGCTGCTGCTCGATCCGGCCACGCTCCGTAACTTGGAAATCTTCACGTCGGCGCGCGGCACGCGGGATGGTTCGCTCCTGCAAGCCGTGAATCGCACCGCATCATCCACCGGCGCCCGGCTGCTAGAACGCTGGTTGAGCGCACCGACTCTGGATCTCACTGAGATTCGACGTCGACAGGACCTCGTCGGCGAGTTTGTCGCCCAACCTACCCGGCTGGCTGCCTTGCAGGAGTTGATCGGCCAAGTGCGGGATATCCCGCGCATCCTTGGCCGGCTGCAGAATCGACTGCGCAACCCGCGCGAGTTGGGCGCCGTGCGCGACACGCTTGGACAAGCCCCGGGGATTCTGGCCGAGATCGCCGGTTTTGGTGGACGGCTAGCAACGGAATATTCGGAGCGCATCAGCGAGTTGCCCGAGTTGTTCGCGTTGTTGTCGCGGAGCCTCGCGGACGAGCTCCCGGCTGACGTGGCCGATGGCAATTACATCCGCGCCGGGCATGACCCCGAACTCGATCGGCTGCGTTCGCTCACGACGGACAACAAGACCTGGCTGTCCGAATTGGAGACCGCCGAGCAACAGCGCACCGGGATCAAGAGCCTGAAGGTCAAGTTCACGAACAATTTCGGGTATTACATCGAAGTGACCAAGGCCAACCTGCACCTCGTGCCGGAGAACTACATCCGCCGACAGACGACGGTGGGCGGCGAGCGCTATGTGACCGAGGATCTAAAGCAAAAGGAAAAGGAGATTCTACACGCCGAGGAAAACTCCCTCGCGCGCGAGCAGGATCTCTTCAACGCCCTCGTCTCGTCGGTGCTGGCGGACGCCGAGTCGCTGGCCCGCACGGCGGACGCCTTGGCGGAGATCGACGTGCTCACCGGCTGGGCCGCGCTTGCCCGCGAGTGGGATTACGCCAAACCCGAACTCGATGAAGGCGACGCACTCATTATCACCGAGGGCCGGCATCCCGTGGTAGAGCAGATGCTCAAGGCGCCCGAGGCGGGCACGGCGCGCGGCACCAGCGCGGCCTTCGTGCCGAATGACACCGAGCTGGCTTCCGGCGACGCGCAAATCGCGCTGATCACGGGGCCGAACATGGCGGGCAAGTCGACCTATATTCGCCAGGTCGCGTTGATCACGCTGCTGGCTCAAATCGGCTCGTGGGTTCCAGCCAAGGCTTGTCGCATCGGATTGGTTGATCGCATTTTCTCCCGCGTCGGTGCCAGCGATGATCTCGCCCGGGGCAACTCGACCTTCATGGTCGAGATGAACGAGACGGCGAACATCCTGAACAACGCCACGAGCCGCTCGCTGATCGTGCTCGATGAGATCGGCCGCGGCACGTCGACCTATGACGGGCTTTCGATCGCTTGGGCCGTGATCGAACACCTGCATGCCTACGCCGAGGGTGGTCCGCGCACCCTGTTTGCCACGCACTACCAGGAGCTCACCCAGCTGGAGAAACACCTGCCCCGGCTCCGCAATTTCTCCGTCGCCGTAAAGGAATGGAATGACGAGATCGTGTTCGTCCGTCGCGTGGTGCCTGGGGCGGCCGACCGCAGCTACGGCATCCAAGTCGCGCGGCTCGCCGGGCTGCCGCTGACGGTGATCGATCGCGCGAAGACGATTCTCGCAAAACTGGAAAGCGACGACGCGGTCGTCGCCCTCCCCGCTCCCACCGCGCGACCGCGCAAGAAGATCACGGTCACGCCGGACGACGAGTCGCAGCTGAATCTACTGTGAGTTGTGGACGGGCAGGTTCCCCTGCCCGTTGGAGCGGTCGGCGCTCGCATTTGGCAAACCACGCGCCGAGGGACCGGCGGGGCCATCCGGCAAGGCGTGATCGCAAAGTGGACGGACGCACCCGGTGCCCGTCCGATCTGGCGGTTACTCTTGCCGAATCGACCACAGAGCCTTCGCCTGCCGGATGAGCTTGGCCAGCGCGGCGGGCGTGATCGACTGCTTCGGGTCATCACCGATGCCGTGCTGCGGATCGACATGGCTCTCGATGCACAGCCCGTCGGCGCCGTAGGCCACGGCCGCCAGGGCAGCGGCGGGCACATAAGCGGCTTTGCCGACCGAGTGCGACGGATCGACCACCACGGCGGCCCAAGTCTTTTCCTTAAGCAGCGGCGTGGCGCTTTCGTCGGGATGATTCCGGTAGCCGTCCAAGGTGGGCGTGGTGCCGCGCGGGCACAGCATGATGTTCGGATTCCCAAAAGCGGCGATGTATTCGGCGGCGGAGATGAACTCGTTCAACGGCCCCATGTGCACGCTGCGCTTGAGCAGCACCGAGACGGACGGTTTGTCCGCGATGGCGCGGCCGATGGCGCGGAGCAGTGAGTAGTTCAGCGCGTTGCGCGCGCCCACTTGCAGGACGGTCACGCCGGCGTCGAGGGCGAGGTGCAGCTGCTCCTCGTCCATGACCTCCGTGTCCACCGGCAGACCGGTGCGACGAGAAGCTTCCATGAGGATATCGAGCGACTTGTTGTCGCCCTGGAAGCTGTAGGGATTGGTGCGCGGTTTCCACACGCCGCCGCGAATCACATGAGCGCCGGCCTCTTTTACGGCGGCGGCGGTCTCGTAGAAGTAGCTGGGGTTCTTCGGGTCGATCGTGCACTGCCCGGCGATCACGAACAGCTCCTCGCCCAGGGTGACGCCGCCGATGGTGAGGCTGCCGCGCGCGAGGTCGGAGCGGCGGTCCATCAGTTTGAAGGGCGACTGGATCCGGTCGATGCGGTCAATGTAGGCGAGACCCTCCAAGCGATTGATCATCAGCTCGTCGCGCTCATCGCCGACGATGGCGTAGATGGTGCGGACGGCGCCGGCGATCGGCTGAATCTGACAGCCGAATTCGGCTACGACGGAGGTGACCTCGGCAAGTTGCTCCGGGGTCAAACGGTTGGCTTTGGGCAGGATCATGGGGATGTGGGTTAAAACAAAAAGGCCGCCCGGTTGAGGGCGGCCTTCAAGGAGAGAAATTGAGTTTCAGCTCATTGCTTCGGGCAGCCGCCCAAGGACTTCGGGGCATAAAAGCTCCAGAAGCCAAAGCTGAAATAATAGGCGGCGCTGCGATTCATCGGCCTTGGTGGTGTCGGGCGTGGCGAGAGATGTCAATCCCGCGGTCGGCTCAGCGCCGGCCTTCGAACTCCTTGGGCAACGGCGCGGTCGCCGAGAAACGGTGCAGGCGTCCCTGCCATTCGTAGTCGAAGGTGGTTTCCAGCGAATGCAGGAACAGTCGCTTGTGCCCGTGCCGTTTCTCGAATTCGCGGTTGGCGCCGAAATCACCATACGTGGCGTCGCCCACGATCGGCAGGGAGCGCTTCGCGCACTGCACGCGGAGCTGATGACTGCGCCCCGTGATGGGCTCAAGCTTGAGCAACGACAGGCCACCCCAGCTCCGGACCAACGTCATCTTGCATTCGGCCGGGATATGCCCGGTCACCACGGTGCGAATCTGCCCGCTGCGCTTTTCCACCGCCAGCCGGTCCCGCCAAAGCTGCACATCGACGGACGGACGTCCAAAGACCAAGGCGTGATAGATCTTGCGCACGCGTTTGCGACGGAAGTGTTCGCGCATCACGCCGGCCAGCTTCTCGTCGTCGCAGACGAGGATCACGCCCGAGGTCGCGGAATCGAGTCGGTTGAGCAGCCAGATGCGTCGCGCCTTGCCGCTCTCTTCCCAGTGGTAGCACTCGTCCTCGAGGTCATAGGGCACCGTCAACAAAGACCGCTCCGCTTCGCCCCGGACATTGGGATGAGAGAGCACTCCGGCGGGTTTGCCCAGTGCGCCCAAGCCAGTGGCATCCCACTTCAGCAAGGCCACGTCGCGCCCCAGCGGCAGGTCGCCCTGTGCCCCGGCGCTCACTGGTAGTAAAACGTAAAGGTCATTTCCTGCTGCGTGCCGAGCACCTGCTTCATGTCGTCGGTCCACTCGCCATAGGGAGACCGCGCGGCGATGGCGCTGACGCAGCTCTGTTTGCCCAACTCACCGGCGGAACCTTCCACGGAGATAAATTGGGAAACGACCCCTTGATCGTTGAGGATGAACTTCACTGAAACGCGGGTGCCTGAGCTCGGGTAAACGCGGCTCTGCGTCAGGATACGCTCCCACTGGATCTGCACCGACTCGATCAGCTGCTGCAGATACTGCCCGTAATTGCTCCAGCGAGCGTCAACCGCCGTCGGGCCAATGTTGGCGGTGCCAATGCGATTTTCGGTAAAGATGGCCGGACGGGCGCGCTTCTCGAGTTTGGGCCGGGGCATGGGGCGGTTCGGGTCGATGCGTGGCGTCGTGCCCGTGGCGCGTTGGATCAACGGCGCGTCTTTCTCACCCTCAACGTATTTGTCGACGTCGGGGGTGCCACCGGGGAGCTGGGCGATATTGGAGCCGTAGCCGTCGTCGGTGCTGGCCGGCAACTTTTCATAGCCCCTCAAGGGAATTTGCTCCCGTTGCGCCGGGGTCTCGTTGGGGGCAGACTGCTGCTGCTCCGGCACCGGAGGCGCGGAAGGCATCGGCGGAGGCTGCTGCTCGAGCGTGCCCGAGACGATCTGGTTGGACTGGATTTCGGTCTGCCCTTCCAGGGCCGGGCGTTTCCCGCTCATGTCTTCCGACTCCTGTTCTTGCGCCGCCTGCTGATTCTGGGCGCCAAAATTTTCAGTGTTGTCCGGAACGTTGTCGGGCGCGTCAGGATTGGTCTCGACGAAATTGAAGGGAGCCGGCTTCTCCGGCACCACCGGCACTTCCGGCGCCATTTCTGGGCCGAGCTCGACGGTGAACTCTTGGGTTGCAACGGGTGGCGGCATCGCGCCGTGGTCAAACTTCAGGAGCACCGGCGCCACCAGAAACAGGAGGATATGAATCAGAATCGTGCCAAGCACGCCAATTTGGACGGAGCGAACCTCGGGATCGCGCGAAAACCGCGGCAGCGGGAAACGGCGCGCGATGCGGCGGGCTTTGGGTTCAGAGAGGGCGTTCATGCAGGACGGCTGGAATAAGTCAGCGCACCAGACCCGCTGCCGTCAAAATTTGTTTCGTTTCATCCAAAGGCAGCCCGATGATGTTCGAAAGCGACCCGGTCCGATCGGCAATGATCAGATCTCCATGCTCCTGGATGGCATACCCGCCTGCCTTGTCCAGAGTGTGCACCTTGGCGAGGTAGTCGGCGATGACCGCATCAGTCAGCGTCTTGAAGGTGACCTCGCTGGCCACGCCCCGGTCGACTTCCACTCCGGCGGCCCGCCGGCGCAAGGCGATGCCCGTAAACACCGTGTGTGTGCGACCGGAAAGCCGGCGCAGCATTGCCGCCGCCTCGGCCAAATCGGCCGGCTTGTTCAGGGCGTGGCCGTCGAGAAAAACGGTCGTATCGGCGCCGAGCACCCAGTCCGCGGGATGGCGCGCGGCCACCCAGTCGGCCTTCAGCGCCGCATTGTGGGCCACCATCAGGCGCGGATCAGTCGTCGGGTCTTCGTGCTCCTCGACGTCGGCGGTGACCACGGCAAACGGGACACCCAATTGGCCCAGCAATTCCCGGCGGCGCGGTGAAGCCGAAGCCAACAGCAAACGCGGCGCGCTCATGGAGCGGACGGGAGGATGTCCCGCACGTCACCCTGCACCCGTGCCAGCTCCACCCGGCTTAAGTTGTAGAGGTATACAGCCTCGACCAGATTGTCGCTGGCATTCGCCAGTCGGCCTTGGGCCTCGATCATTTCGCGGTTGTCCGCCACGCCTTGCTCAAACCGCTTTTCCGCCAAGGCCAGTTCCTCTCGCGCCAAGGATTCTTGGGTTTCGGCCACTCCAATTTGGGCCAGACGGGAGCCGGCATCCTGGCGGGCAAGCTGCAGCTCCGCCGCAATCTGCGTCTCCAGATTGCGCACCCGCAGTTCCTGCGCTCGCCGGCGGGACCGCGCGATGCCGGTCAACGCCCGGGTTTCCGCGCCGTCGAAGACGGGCAGGCTCAAGGCCACGCTTCCGGACCACGTTTGGGCTTCGTTGCCGTCGAGCGCGTATTCGGAGGCGTAGCCGTAACTCCCGACCAAGGCCAGTGACGGCAGGCGGTTGAAACGTGCGGCGCGAACCTCGAGCTCATTTTGTTCCAAGAGCGCCTTGGCGCCTTGAAGGTCCGAGCGACGATCCCACGCCAAGTCCGGGCCGGCGGCCACCAGCTCCGTTCGCGGCAGAGTCACAGGCGTCAAAGTCAGCGATTCTGCCAAATCCAAGTCCAGCAGCCGCTTGAGCTGCAGTGCACTCCCCTGCACCACGGTTTGCTGCTGCAGGCGCGCCTGCTCGGCCACGGCCACCAAGGCCTCGGCGCGGGTGACGTCGATCTGCGTCGCGACGCCGGCATTCAGTTGATTCCGGGCCAATTCGAGCAGGCGGCGCGCGCGCAGGATGTTGTCATCTAGCACCGAGGTGCGCTCGAGATTACGCAGATGGGCGAAATAGGTCTAGGCCACCGCGGCCATGACGTTTTGGAGCGTGCCGGCGGCGCCAAG
>JAPOIC010000071.1 GCA_029979145.1 Opitutaceae bacterium | reverse complement strand
GGTAGAGCAGGGGGCGCTTGGTGCGATCAAGCTCCTTGAAAAGAGGCGGTTGGGCGCGCTTGGGCAGCGTGAGTTTCGTCAATCCCGAGGCGTCGCAGTTAAGGAAACGTGCGCAGGGCTTGAAGTGCTCCGGCCGGCCGATGATGCGCGACCAATCTGCTGGCGCCGTCTGCGGTTGCCGATCGAGCGCGAGAAACGCATAAGGCAAACTGCGCAGGTCGATGCCGGCGCGCTGGCCGAATTTCACCCAGTTTGAATTCGCAAAGATTTCCGAAGGCGGCGGCGCGAAGAAGTGACACCAGTGCCGTTCGTTGCCCTCGGCAAACATCGGGCAGGCTCCCGGATGCGTGCAGGGGGCGACGACGTGAAAGTCCGCGCGCACGGCATCACGAATCATGCCAAGGCCGCGGCTGACCTCGCTCGTGCCGGGCTCCACCCAGATGACGGCAGTCGCGCGGTTCAGTAGCGTCCGCAGGCTGGTGAGCGCCTCGGTAGAAAGCTCGTTCAGGACGTGGCTGATCAGCAGCAGGCCGACCGGCTCGTCGCCTTGCAGGAAGCCGGGGGTCACGGTCGTAATGTCGAGGCCGGAAAAGGCGGCGCGCGCCTGACGCTCGGCAAAGTCCGCTGCCAGCGGCTCGTGATCCCAGACACGCAGGGCGGAAAATTGAGCGGCTCCAAAATGGCCGATGACCCGCCGGTTGGCGACGCCGCTGCCGCAGCCCCAATCGAGCACCGTCGTTCCCGGTTCGGGTGACCAGCCGCGCAAAGTGAGTTCGCGCAGCACCTGGTCCCACTTCCAGCCGATGCGTTCGCCGTAGGTCAGGTCATAACTCGCGAGCGCCGATTCGGATTTCCAATACGGCCCCGCCGCCGCCCCGCCGTGCAGGAACCCGTCGCGCAATCGGTCCAAAGCAGCCCAATCCAGTTCGGTCCAGGTCATGACAGTTGCTCCCTCGGTCACGGCATGTTCCCAAGCCCCGAACTTTCCAATCTCAAGCTCCACCGCTCAGTCCTCTGCTGCCGCGCGCGCACCGCCCGCCCATCCGACGTCCGGTTGTAACATAATACCTTACAACGGGCAGTGGCGCGCCGCCGGAGGGGGGCTGAAGCTTTGTAACGTAATACGTTACTTAGTTGCCGGTGCATCGGGGGAGGTGGGGAGAAGGGGGAAGTGGAGGTGGCGGGCCAAAGCGTGGGTGTGGATGCCGTAGAAGGTGGCGAAGGCGCGGATGCGGGTGGCGAGGGCGTCACGGGCGGTGAGGGCGGCAGCAGTTGAGGCGCCGGCGGCGGATGTGGGCGGCCGCACGGCGGTGATCATTAGATTCCTGGCGGTGTGCTCCGTGGAGATGAACTCGAAGACCTTGGTGCGGTAGCCCGCCCATTCGAGGAGCAGTGCGCGCAGGGAGTCGGTTACGAATTCGGCTTGGCGTTCCTGAAAAATGCCGGGACGGAGGGCGTCGGCGAGCACCGTCGGTGCGGTGAGTTGCGGCCGCAGTTCCTTTTGGCAGCAGGGCGAGACGACGAGGGCGCGGGCGTTTGCGGCGATGCCTTGGGCGAGGGCGTCGTCGGTGGCGGTGTCGCAGGCGTGCAGGGCCACGAGCAGGTCGGGCGGCTCGAGGGTGGTGGATCCGATGTCGCCTACCGCAAATCGCAAGTGCGTGAAGCCGCACGCGCGGGCGGTGCGATTGCAGAGGTCGACCAGATCGGCGCGGCGTTCGATGCCGGTTACTTCGGCCGCGTCGCCGAACTGGGCGGCAAGGGCGAAAGTCAGGTAGCCCTTGCCGCAGCCCATATCGGCAATCCGCCACGGTCGGTCGGTGGGCGCATCGGCTTCGATGACAATCTGGGCAATGAGTTCGGCGAATTTCTGGATTTGGCGAAATTTGCCCACCATGCCATCGCGCGGATGTCTGCGGTCGTTGGTCACCCCGAGGGCACGGAGCCAGGGGGCGTCGGCCGGGATGAGGTACTGCTTGGCTTGATCGTGCATGGCGGCGGGGGCAGTCGCGGCGACGGACTTCGTGCGCAGGCGCGCGGCGCCGTCTGGCTGAGACTCCAGCTGCGCCTGCTGATTGGTGGTGAAGAGATGCGCGTCGAAGAACGACTCGTTGAGCAGGCGGGTGACCTCGGCGACCGCGGCGTCGGCCGGATGGTTCTTGGTCACGTCGCGCGTGGCGTGGCGAAATACAAAGCTGAACTCCGGCCCGCGCTTCAGCGTGACCGGTTTCACATACACGTTGCGCAGGTCACCCGCGTCCGGTCGCGGCTTGCCGAGCGTGAGTTTGACCAGCGTGCCGTCTCCACAGGCCGTCTGGACGAGGCCGCGAAACGTGGCGCGATGGTCCGGAGGCATGGCTTACTCGGGCAGGAAGGCGGTGGTGAAGGCGGTCTCGACGGTGACTTTGCCGCGTTTGAGGATGTTGAGCTCCTCCAGTTGCTCGATCTGCTTGGCGTAGCGCGCAGCATCCAAGCGGCCGATGTTCTCCGCGCCCTGGCCGCGTCCGGTGACGAGTTCGCCGTCGAGGATGAGTTGGCGCGAGGCCCTCATGAATTCGTCGGTGTTGTTCGCGTTCGCTTCCTTCATGAGGGCGTGAGCGGGTGCGGGGTCGCCCTGGAGGTAGTCCTGCCAGCCGCGCAGATAGGCGCGAACGAAGGCCTTGAGCTTTTCCGGGTGCTCCCGCGCAAAGCGGCGGTTGGTGATGAGCACGGCGTAGGCGCGGAAGTCGGCCTCCCACGTCGACAGGAAGCGCGGGGCGGGACCGCCGGCCTTGGTGATGTGATAGGGCTCGGCAATGTAATAACCCTGCTGAATGTGTTCCTGACCGGTGAGAAAGCCGGAGATGGAGAAATTCGTCGGCACGAGGTTGAAGTTCACGCCGAGCTTCTCGCGCAGGTAGGTGAGGAACGCCCACTCGGGGCGGGCGACGACCGTCTTACCCTCAAGGTCGGCAAAGGTGCGCACGTTGCTTTCGGCGCTCGCGAGGAGGCCGGACGGATCATCTTGGAACACGGCGGCGAATTGCACGACGGGCAGGCCCTCGGCCTGTTGTAGGAGGGTGTTGGTGCTGTCGGCCTGGCCGATCTGCGCCTGGTTGGTGGCGACCTTCGGCATGACGAAGGCGTTCGGTCCGCCGGGGATCAGGGTGACGTCGAGGCCTTCCGCGGCGAAGAAACCCTTGGCCTGAGCTTGGTAGAAGCCGCCGTGTTCGGGTTCGGCGACCCAATCGAGCTGGACAGCAATCGGGAACGGCTTGGCGTGCGCGAGCGGCGCGAGGCAGAGGAACAGGAGAAGACGTCTCATGGGGCGATCAGCGGTCGGAACGTTGGTAGGAGTCGTGCCACTTGTGCAGGAAAAGCCAGCTCAGGGCCAGCACTCCGGCCACAAAGATGAAGCCGAGCACGCAGGTCACCGCCGCCGTGGCGAAGAGCGCGGGATATTTGGCTTGGCTGGAGTAAATGATAGCTTGGAAGCCGAGGCCGCCGCCGTCGCCGGCGGAGCTGCCGGCGGTGTAATCGCCGACCAGTGCGCCGATGGGGGCCAGCACCGCCGCGATGCGCAAGCCGGTGAAGAAATACGGCAGGGCGGCCGGCAGGCGGAGGAGGCGGATCTCCTGCCACTTCGATGCGCGATACATCTGGAGGAGTTCGACGAGGTTCCGATCCGCCGAGATGAGCCCTTGGGTGGTGTTCACGACGAGCGGGAAAAAGCAGATGAGGAACGTGATCACGACCACGCTGGGCAGGCCCGGGCCGACCCAGAGCACGAGGATCGGCGCGAAGATGATGATCGGCGTCATCTGCAGGATCATCAGGTAGGGGTAGAGGCTCACGCGCACGAGGGGGGAGAGCGACAGCGTAAGCGCGAGCACGCTGCTGCCGACGATTGCGAGGCTGAAGCCGATGAGGGCGCCCTTCGTGGTGTTGAGGATGGCGCGGCCGAGGACGGGGAAATTGTCGCGCAGCGCATCAATGATCTCGTGCGGGACCGGCAGGAGGAACTTGTAGTCGGGCGAGAGCACCTGGCGCAGGCCATACCAGAGCGCGATCACCAGCGCACCGGTAACCACGGGGAGGAAAATGTTGAGCAGGTGACGGCGCATGGTCAGGTGCCCTCCACGGCGTGCAGAAGTCGCGAGACTTCGGCAACAAGCTCTTGGTAACGTCGGGTGAGACGCGTTTCACCTGTGCGCTCGGCCGGCAGGTCGACGGTGATCTCGTGGGCGATGCCGCCCGGGTTGGCGCGCATGATCAGGATGCGGTTGGAAAGAAACACGGCCTCGGCGACGGAGTGCGTGACAAAAAAGGCGGTCCAGTTGCGCGTGGCCCGGATGGTGAGCAACTCCTCGTTGAGGTGCTCGCGCGTCATCTCGTCCAGCGCACCAAACGGTTCGTCGAGCAGCATCAGACGTGGGTCGAGGGTTAGAGCGCGGGCGATGGAGACTCGCATTTTCTGGCCGCCCGACAACTGGCGCGGGTGCGCGTGCTCCCGGCCGGCAAGTTTCACGAGCGCCAGCGCTTGGTCGCGCGCGCCGGCGCGCGCGGCGGGCTTGATGCCGCGGAGTTTTTGCGGCAGCTCGATGTTGCCGGCGACGGTCAACCACGGGAGCAGGGTGGGCTCTTGAAAGACAAATGCCAGCTCCGCGGCCGCGGCCTCGGGGCTGCGGCCGGCAATGGAGATGGTGCCGGAGGTCACCGGGCTGAGTCCCGCGATCAAGCGGAGCAGGGTGGATTTTCCGCAGCCACTGGGGCCGATGAGCGAGACGAAGTCGCCGGGTTGCGCGCGGAAATCGATACCATCAAGGACCAACGGACCGTCGCCGTAGCGTTTGGCCACGGACTGGAATTCGACGATGGGCGGCGCGGCGGACATGAACCCGGCTCAGGACAACGCGGGACGCCCCGGACGCAAGCGTAAGCCATGCGCCGGCTGTCTGCTCCATTCCTTGCTGCAGTCAGTTTTTCGGTTGCCCATCTGCCGTTTCTTGCAGTTCGCAGCCGAAGTTCACGTGGTTGCCGTCGGGGTCGGCGATCATGAAGTCGCGCATGCCGTAGGGTTCGTCCATGGGGGCGAATTGGGCGATGGCGCCCTTTGCTTGAATGGTCTCGAAGTAGGCGTCGACCTCGTCGCACAAAATGTAAAGGGCGCTGCCGCCGACGGGCTTGAGGTGGGTTTCGTTGCCGTTGAGGTGAAGGTGGACGGTTCCAAGTTTGATGCCCGCGTATTGACCGAACCGGAAGTCCTCGGTGAACCCGAGCACGTCCGTGTAGTAGCGCAGCGCACGCTCAAGGTTGGTGACTTGGAAGGCGGTGGCGGAAGCGTGGGGCGTCATGGGCTCAGGATTTTGGCGTGTTGAGCTTGCCGAGTGCGTCGGCGGCTTGGCGAAACTTTGGGTCGATTTGCAGTGCGGTCTCGTAGGCCGAGCGGGCGGAGGCGGAATCCTTGCGCCGTTCGGCAAGATTGCCGAGGCGCCAGTGCGCGGCGGCGTGAGAGGGTTCATCGGCGGCCGGGGTGAGCGCTAGGCAGTGGCGCAGGTGGTTTTCGCCGGTCTCCAACTGCACGCCACCCTCGGCGGCGATGCGGCCGATGGAGTAGTGGGCGAGGTAGTTGTCGGGTTGTGCGGCGAGGAGCTCGTTGAACAACGCGATGGCTTCGTCGAACCGATGGTCCCGGGCGTAGAGTTGGCCCAAAATCAACGTGCCGCGCTCGAGGTCGAGCTTCCGGATGGCCTCGGCCTGCGTGTAGGCCTTGAGCACGCCACCGCCGAGAAAGCCGGGCGCTTGGCGATAGAAGTCCACCAAGCCCTGGCGGGCATCAAGATTGCTGGGATCGAGTTCCACGGCGTGTTCGAGCGCTTCGCGGCATCTCTTCGCCAGGGATATTTGGGAGAGCAGCGTGGCCTTCGACGCCGCAGTGCCGTAGGCGCCGCCGAGCTCGGCGAAGTAACCTGAGTTTTGGGGATCAAGTTCGACGGCTTTCTCGAACTGCAGGATGGCGTCGTCGGTGTCGTTCCGCTTCGTGGCGATGCGGCCGAGGTAGTAGCGCACACGGGCATTGTCCGGTTCGTCGAGCGTGAGGACTTGGAAGGCGGTGCGCGCGTCGGGATAGCGTTTGTCCCGAAACAAATCCACCGCGGCGGTGAAGGCGGGCGAGTCCTCGGCGGCGGCCGGTGCGGAAAATAGGGCGGCGGTCAGTAGGAGCAAGAGCAGGCGACGCGACATGCGGCGGAGCATGCGGGCAGGTGGAGGGACGGCAAACCTGTTTGCGGGGGAGCACCGGCGCTCCCGCGCCCCTACTCGTAGCGCAGGGCGTCGATGGGGTCGAGCTGCGCGGCCTTGCGGGCCGGGTAGTAGCCGAAGAAGACGCCGACGGCGGCGGAGGTCACGAAGGCGATGATGGCGGCGCTGCTGGAAATGAGCGTGGGCCAGCCGTTGAGCCGGGACATGAGTTCGGAGGCTCCGATGCCGAGGCCGATGCCGATGGAGCCGCCGAGGGCGCTGAGCAGCACGGCCTCGATCAGGAATTGCAGCATGATCTCGCTGCCGTGGGCGCCGACGGCCAGCCGGATGCCGATCTCGCGGGTGCGCTCGGTGACGCTCACGAGCATGATGTTCATGATGCCGATGCCACCGACGATGAGCGACACGCCGGCGATGGCGCCGAGGAGCGACGTCATGGTCTTGGACGTGGCCGTCGCGGCCTCGGCCAGCTCGACCTGATTGCGCACGGTGAAATCCGGGTCGCGGCCCTGCCGGCGTTGCTGCAGGAGGTCCGTCAGGCTTTCCTGGATCATCGGAATCGCGTCGGCGGTGACGGCCTGCACGAGGATCGAGTTGAGATTGTCGCGCCGGGACACGCGCCGCAGGTGGCTGCTGTAGGGAATGATGATGGTGTCATCCTGATCCTGGCCGAAGAAATTGAAGCCCTTCGGACCGAGGACGCCCGTGACCTTGAAGGGGATGTTGCGGATGCGGATGATCTGGCCGATCGGGTCGGCGTCGGGGAAGAGCTGGGTGGCGACGGTCTTGCCGATGACGGCGACCTTGGCGTAGGAGCGCACGTCCTGCTCGGTAAACATGGCGCCGTCGGCGATTTCCCACATGCGAATGCCGAGGTAGTCTGGGCTCTCGCCCTGGACCTGGGTGTTCCAGTTCAAGCCGTTGGCCTGGACTTGGGCGCGGTCACGCAACTCGGGACTGACGGCGACGACCCCGGGGACCTCGCGGGCGATGGCTTGGGCGTCTTCGGGCGTGAGCGTGCTCCGGGAACCCCAGCCGCTGCGCACGCCGCCGGCCTGGCTGCTGCCGGGGAAGATGATGATCACGTTCTGACCGAGGCTGGCGATTTGCGACTCGACCTGATTTTTCGCGCCGTTGCCGATGCTGACCATCGCGATCACGGCGGCGACGCCGATGATGATGCCGAGGGCGGTGAGGGAAGAGCGCAGGACGTTGCGGCGCAGGGCGCGCAGCGAGATGATGAAAGTGGAGCTGATGCGCATTTCAGGAAGCCTCCGTGAGTTTGGCCTCGGTCTCGGCGGCGAGGAGTTTCTGCATTTCCGTCGGGGCGTGGAGCCGCTTGGGCACGGTGATGTCGCTGACGACGCGGCCGTCGCGCATCACGAGGTTGCGCTTCGCATACCGCGCGATGTCGAGCTCGTGCGTGACCATCAAAATGGTGATGCCCTGCTCGTTGAGCTTTTGAAAGACGTCGAGGATTTCCACCGAGGTCTTGCTGTCGAGGTTGCCCGTGGGCTCGTCGGCGACGAGCACCTGCGGCTCGTTGACCAAGGCGCGGGCGATGGCGACGCGCTGCTGCTGACCGCCGGAGAGCTGGCTCGGAAAGTGGTCGGCGCGCTGGCTCAGGCCCACGATGTTGAGGCAGTGCTCGGCGCGGACGCGCAGAGCCTTGGCGGAGACGCGATTCCGGGCATAGAGCATCGGCAGCTCGACGTTCTCCAACGCCGTGGTGCGGCTGAGGAGGTTGAAACCTTGGAAGACGAACCCGAGCTTTTGGTTGCGGATATCCGCCAGATCGTCGCGGTCGAGGCCGGAGACATCGACGCCATCGATCAGGTAGGTGCCGGAGGTCGGGCGGTCGAGGCAGCCGATGAGGTTCATCATCGTGGATTTGCCGGAACCGCTCGCACCCATCACGGCGATGAAGTCACCGCGATGGATCTCGAGAGAGACGCCGCGCACGGCGTGGACCTTAACCTCGCCGGAGTCGTAGGTCTTGTGGATGTCCTGGAGTTGGACGACAGCGCTCATGGCGGCGCGGCTTAGAACCGGCGGCGCATGCCGCTGAAGGGGTTGTTGGACGGCGCGGCGGAGCCCGAGGCATCGGCGCCCGGGATCAGTGCACTCGTGACGAGTACGTCGCCCTCAGCCAGGCCCTCGATGATCTCACTGTTTGAGCCATCGGAGATGCCGACCTTGACCGTGACCGGAATGATTTCGGGCGCCACGTCGGTGCCACCCAGTTTGTAAACCGTGCGGGTCGTGACCGCGGACTCGGCTGCCGGGGCGCTGCCACCGCGACGCCCACCGCGCAGGGCGGAGAGGTCGATGCCGCGCTCTTGGGCGAGCTGCTGCATCTTGGCGCGCACTTCTGGGGAAGGCGGACCGCTGCCGGGGGTGAAGCCGGCGTCCTGCATCAGCTGCATGATTTTTTGGCGCTGGTCGCCTTCACTGCCCACGGCGGGGGTGGAGGCGGCCGGGGCACCGGCGGGGGCTGGCGGCAAAAGGGATTCAGGGATCCGCACGCGCAGGGCGCTGTTGGCGATGCGCACGGTCTCGGGGCGACTGGCGATGACAACGGAGACGTTGGCGGTCATGCCGGGCTTGAGGCGCTGGTCGTCGTTGCGGACCTTGATGATGGTTTGGTAGGTGACGACGTTTGACTCGGTGGTCGGCGAGTTGCGGATCTGCACCACACGGCCGCGAAACTCGCGGTTCGGAAATGCATCGACGGTGAAGTTCACCGGTTGGTCCACCGCGACACTGCCGATGTCGGCCTCGGCGATGGAGGCGTTGATCTGCATCT
>JAPOIC010000084.1 GCA_029979145.1 Opitutaceae bacterium | reverse complement strand
GAGGTGGCGTTGGGCGCCGAGGAGAAAGGTTTCGGCGGTGCCGTCCGCTTTTTGCAGACGCGCGACTTCAACCCAGCTGCCGCGGCCGGGCTGGCGCGCGAGCCACCAGCCTTCCAAGCCGGCGCCGGCTTCGTCGGGTGGGATGACCGCGCGGAAGGCCTCGGCCGTGGGTGTGGGTTCGGATTGGCCCAGCAGTTCGCCCCAAGCCGCGGAATACCAAAATCGGTGGTTGGCGAAATCGAGTTCGAACGCCCCGAGCGGTCCGGAGTCAGCGAGCTCGTGCATTCGGTCGTCGTTGGCTAGACTGGCGTCCTCGAGTTCCTTGCGCTCGGTGATGTCGATGATCAGGCCGGTCACGCGCGTGACGGCGCCGGACTCGTCGACTTGGCGCACCCCGAGGCCTTGGATCCACACATAGTGGCCGCGTTGGTGGCGCATGCGACACTCCACGTCAAACGGTTGCGGGCCGGCGCTGGCGCGGCGGCCAATCTGGTCCGGCGCGGCCGCGGAGTCTTCCTCGTGCAGCAGGTCGATCCAGGTGGTGTAGCGGTCGGTCAGTTCACCCGGCGTGTATCCAAGGACCCGTTTCCACGCGGGGGAATAGTCGGCGGCACCGGACTGCGGATTGAGATCGAAAAATGCGAGGCCACCTGCGGCGGCGAGGCCGGACGCGGCGTCATGGTCCATGACCGCCGCGGCTTGGGGGGCTTCGGGTTGAACCGTCGCAAACAAGTGGTAGTCGCTGAGCCCGATGGCGGGTTCAAGCCGGAGGATGACATCGCGCAGCGTGCCGTCGTGCAGCCGGGCCTGCAGGCGGCTCGGCCGGTCCAGTGACGCGTCGCGCAGGGCCTGCCATTGCGATTCGATCCAGTCGGATTCGTCGGAAATGGTATCGAACTCGAACAGTTGCACGAAGGCCTCGCCGGCGAGCTGGCCGGGAGTCACGCCCCAGAGCTGGGCGGCGGAGGCGCTGCACGCGCTGACTTTTCCCGCGGCGTCCAAGACCAGCACGGCCGCCGTCGGCGCGGGCGCGGACTTTGCGGCAGTGGGGTCTGACGGGGACGAACTCACCGGGCGCCAGTGAGCCAACGCTGCACGCGCTTGGCGAGAAAATCGATGAAGGCCGGGTGATCGTTGAGGCAGGGAATTTGTTTAAACGACTCGCCGCCGGCCTCGAGGAAGGTGTCGCGGCCCTCGCCTTGAATTTCCTCCAAGGTTTCGAGGCAATCAGTGGTGAACGCGGGACAGATCACGAGCAGCCGCTTCACGCCGGTTTCCGCCAGGCGCTTCAGTTCGTAATCGGTGTAAGGCGAAAGCCACGGTTCGCCCACGAGCCGGGACTGAAACGAAATCATGTGACGCTCGGCGGTGATGCCGGCGCGGGCGGTCAGCGCGCGGGTGGTGGCGGTGCATTGCGCCTTGTAGCAGGTCGCGTGGGCGGGCGAGCAGGTGGTGCAGCAGTCCGGCACCGTGAGGCAATGGGCGCCGGAGGAGTCGGCCTTGCGCATGTGGCGCTCGGGCAGGCCGTGATAAGAGAACAGGACGAAGTCGTGCGGTTCCGCGAGGTAGGGGGCCGCCACGGCGTGCAGGGCCTCGATGTAGTCGGCGTCGGCGAAGAACGGCTGGACTGTCGTCACCTTGATGGGCGCGGCTTGGGCGGCGACTTCTTCCATGACGCGGACGACCACGGTTTCCCACGAGGACATGGCGTAGTGCGGGTATTGCGGGAAGAGCAGGAGGTCGGTGATGCCGTCGGCGGCCAGCTGCGCGACGACTCGGGCCACAGACGGCTCGCCGTAGCGCATGGCGAGGTAGACCGGCGTGTCCGGCCCGAGGGCGGCGGCGAGTTTTTCCCGGGCCGACTCGGACATGGTGATGAGCGGTGAACCCTTGTCGGTCCACACCTGCTCGTAGGCGTGGGCGGAATTCTCCGCGCGCCGTGGAATGATGATTCGGTTGACAAGCAGGCCGCGCAGGAACGGGCTGGCCGGGCGGTCGATCACCCGTTCGTCGCCGAGGAACTCCCGCAGGTAGGTGCTCACGTCCGCCACCGCGGTAGAGGCGGGGGAGCCAAGGTTGACGAGGAGAACGGCGCGATGCGACATGGGCTGTGATTGGTCGGCAAAAATTCAACGAAGTCAAACGACTCGGCACCAGAGGCGCCGAAGGTCTTTACCCTAATCCCCGGCAGAAACTGATTTGTTGGATAAGCCGGTGGACGTTTTCCGGCACGATGCGATCCGTGATGATCAAGCGCGGGTGGTGCGGCGCCGTGTCGAGATGCACGCCGTCCTCGGTGCCGGGGCGGACGAAGTCCTCCACGAAATCCAGCCCGCCACGAGCGCGGAGCCAGTGCCAGTAAGGGTCGGCATCCTCCGACTCGATGACCACGTCTCGTGGAGAAACACGCTGCAATACAGCGTGAGGTCCCGGAACGACGCGAACCAAGTCGGTGGATTCACCAGGTGGTCGCGAATGATGAGCGTCATGTCGGGACCTCTTTTCAGCAGACCGCTTGCCAGCGGCGGGCGCGGACGTTTTTTGTCATTGCGGCCGGCGGCGACCTGTCCCGGTTTACCTTTCCTTTGACCATGAGTGCACCGCGCAAACCTGTTCTCCTTGTGATCCGCGACGGCTGGGGCAAAAACCCGGACCCGGCGCAGAATGAATTCAATGCCGTCGCGCTGGCGACCAAACCCTGCGACGACCGGCTGCAGGCGGAATGTCCGGTGACTCTGATCAAGGCCTCGGGCCTCGACGTCGGTTTGCCGGACGGAGTCATGGGCAACAGCGAGGTCGGCCACGAGAACATCGGCGCGGGCCGCATCGTCGACCAGGAGCTGGTGCGCTTGAATAAATTGTTTTCTGAGAAACGCCTCGCCACCAATCCCGTGTGGCGCGACGTCGTCGCCCGCGCCAAGGCCGGTGGCAAGCTGCACCTGATGGGCATCGTGTCCGATGCCGGCGTGCACGGGATGCTGGAGCACCTTTTCGGCATCTTGCGCCAGGCGAAGTCCGATGGCGTGCAGCAGGTATTTATCCACGCCTTCACCGATGGCCGCGACACGCCGACCACGAGCGGGCTCGGTTACATCAAGCAGGTGGAGGAGAAGTGCCGCGAGATTGGCGTCGGCCGCATCGCCACGGTGTGCGGTCTCTTCTGGGCTATGGACCGCGACAACCGCTGGGAGCGCGTGCAGAAATCCTACGACATGTTGTCTGGTCGCGCGTCGGTTGCGCAGGCCGACAGTGCGGAGGCCGCGGTGCAGGCCTATTACGATGCGCCGGCCAGTGAATCGATGAAGGGCGATGAGTTTGTCCCCGCGACTTGGATCATGAGTGACGGCAACCCCCTGGCTACCTTTGCCGACGGCGACGCCGTGCTATTTTACAACTACCGCGGCGACCGCCCGCGCGAGATCACGAAGGCTTTTGTGATCGACGATTTTCAGGGGTTCGACCGCGGCCCGAAGCTCGATCTCTACTACGCCACGATGACGGAGTATGAGAAAGGTCTGCCGGTGCACGTGATTTCGCCGAAGCCGGAGAAATTGAAAAACATCCTTGGCCAGGTCGTGAGCGCCGCGGGCATCGCCCAGTTTCGTTGCGCGGAGACCGAGAAGAACCCGCACGTGACGTTTTTCTTCAACAATTACCGGCATGAGACTTTCCCGGGCGAGGAGCGCGCCTGCCCGGCGAGCCCAAAGGTGCCGACTTACGACGAACAACCCGAGATGTCGGCCAGCGAAGTCACCGCGAAGGCGAAGGCGGCGATCCTGTCGGGCAAATATGGCCTGATCGTGGTCAACTACGCGAATCCCGACATGGTCGGCCACACCGGTTCGATTCCGGCCGCGACGAAAGCGGTCGAGGCGACGGATGCCGGAGTGGGGACTCTCTTGGAGGCGCTGGCCTCGGTCGGCGGTCGCGCGGTCATCTGCGCGGACCACGGCAATTGTGAACAGATGTGGGATGCATCCACGAATTCGCCGCACACCTCGCACACGCTTAATCTCGTCGAAGTCTTTGTCGTTGGCGATGGGTTCACCAAGTCCGGCACCAAGATGCGCGAAGGCGGCCGTCTGGCCGACATCGCCCCCACCGTGCTCGACTTGATGGGTTTGCCGAAGCCGGCCGAAATGACCGGCGAGAGTTTGGTCGTGTCTGCCTCGAAGTAAGAAAGCGAGCCCACCTTAATGGAGGCGCGGCGCCCCCGCCGCGTTCTTCCGGGACGAGGGCGTCCTGGCTCCATGAAGTCGAGCCAACGTGCACGGGACGTGCCCGTCCACTTGGCGTCCGGAGTCGGGACCCCCTGGAGCGCCAGCCTCTGGTCGGCATCAGTCCCAGCCCGATACACCTGCCGGCGATTGTGCCGTAAGGAATGACGGAGAAAGACATTGCACCCGGCCCGGCGGCCGGGTTCTTCTGTCGGGCTGTATTTGATCATGAAGCGCACCCATCACTGTGCCCAACTCACCAAGATCGACCTCGGCGCCGACGTGGCGCTGGCCGGCTGGGTGGACTCGATCCGCGACCACGGCGGCATCATCTTCATCGACCTGCGCGACCGCCAAGGCATCACGCAGGTGAAGTTTGACCCGCAGGATAACGCGAATCTGGGCGCGCGCGCCGCGCATTTGAAGCCGGAGTCGGTGATCGCGATCACCGGCAAGGTCGTGGTCCGCCCCGAAGGCACGGTCAACGCCGGGCTGCCCACGGGCGAGATCGAGGTCAACGGCACCGGGCTCGAGGTGCTCAACGCTTCCGACACCCCGCCGTTCCCGCTGGACGACGCCGGAGGCGACAAAGTCAACGAGGACCTGCGGCTGACCTACCGTTACCTCGACCTGCGCCGGCCCAAGATGCGCAAGAATCTCCAGGTGCGCCACAAGGCCTCCAAGGCCATCCGCGACTACTTCGACTCCCAAGAGTTCATCGAGGTGGAGACGCCGGCGCTCTTCAAGAGCACGCCCGAGGGCGCGCGCGAATACCTCGTGCCGTCGCGCATTCACCCCGGTCAATTCTACGCGCTCAGCCAGTCGCCCCAGCAGTTCAAACAGATCCTGATGGTGGCCGGCGTGGAAAAGTATTTCCAGATTGCCCGCTGTTTCCGCGACGAGGATCTGCGCGCCGACCGCCAGATGGAGTTCACGCAGGTGGACGTCGAGGCGTCGTTCGTCACGCGCGAGGACATCTACGCGCTGTTCGAGGGCATGCTGAAGACGGTATGGAAGGACGTGCTGGGCACGGACATTCCCACGCCGTTCCCGCGCCTGCCGTTCGTCGACGCGATGAACCGCTACGGCGTCGACAAGCCCGACACGCGCTTCGCGCTCGAGCTGCAGGACTTCACCGAGCTCTTCAAGACTTCGAGCTTCAAGGTCTTCGCAGCCACCGCCACCGGCGGCGGTGCGGTCAAGGCCCTGAACGCGAAGGGCCTGGCCGACGTCACGCAGGGCGAACTCAAAGCGCTCGAAGACGCCGCCAAGTCGCTTGGCGCGAAGGGCCTCGCCTTCATCAAGGTCGAGGGCGGCGAATGGAAGTCGCCGATCGTGAAATTCTTCAACGACGCCGAGAAGGCCGAGCTCACCGCCCACCTTAAGATTGAGGACGGCGACATCATCTTCTTCGCCGCGGCGGAGTGGGAGCGCGCCTGCGCGATCCTCGGCCGCGTGCGCCTCGATGCCGCCCAGCTGTTGGTGAAGCGCGGAAAGCTCGCGCTGCGTCCGGATGACTGGAAATTCCTGTGGGTCGTTGATTTCCCGCTCATGAGCTACGACGAGGAGCGCGGCGGCTATGCGGCCACGCACCACCCGTTCACCGCGCCGGTGGCGGAGGACGCGCACCTGCTCGACAGCGACCCGAAGGCTGTCCGCGGACAGCACTACGATGTCGTCCTCAACGGCATGGAGCTCGGCGGTGGCTCGATCCGAATCCATCAGCCGGCGCTGCAAAAAAAGGTTTTTGAGGACGTCCTCAAAATCCCGGCCGACGTGGTCGAGAGCCGCTTCGGCTATATGCTAAAGGCTTTCACTTACGGCGCTCCGCCGCATGGTGGCATTGCCTTTGGTTTGGACCGGATGGTGGCGCTGCTTTGCGGCACCACGAGCATCCGCGACGTCATCGCCTTCCCGAAGACCCAGAAGGGTCAGGACCTGATGGCGCAAAGTCCGACACCCGTTACCGCCAAGCAACTTAAGGAACTTCACATCCAGACGGTGGTGCCCGCCGAGGAGTGAGTTTTCCGCCAGTTTGAGCCACGAAAAGGACCCGGAAACGGGTCCTTTTTTCGTGCCCAAACCGGAATGGAATTTTCCCGATTTTTTCAAAAACGGGCGTTGGCATGGACCCTGCTTAATTGGGGGTCAGCCCCATCAAGCGATAGGGTGTCTTACTCGATAACAAACCCACTACAGCACCAAACATTATGAAGCAACGGTCCCAGTATCTGACCAGAGGGCTAAAGATGGTCGGCATCTTTATGTTCCTGGCTCTGTTCTCGACAGCCTTCGCGCAGGATGCGGCCTCCGCCGCTGAGGAAGCGCCCAAATATGCGGATCTCGCGGCCTTCGCGGAATCGGCGGGCTACACCCTGTTCACGACCAACAATGTCTGGATGATGCTGGCGGCCGGCTTGGTGTTCATCATGCACCTCGGCTTTGCCACCGTCGAATCCGGCCTCACGCAGTCGAAGAACACAGTCAACATCCTCTTCAAAAACACCCTCATCCCCTGCATCGGTCTCCTGACCTATGCGCTGTGCTGATTCAATCTGATGTATCCCGGCGTGGAGGGCGGCTGGTTCGCCTTTGCCGGTTGGGGCATCAGTGTTTCCGATGACGTGGGCGCCCTGACGGACGTCTACGCCGGCGGTTACACCTACTGGACCGACTTCCTCTTCCAAGGCATGTTCGCCGCCACCGCCGCCACCATCGTTTCCGGTGCCGTGGCCGAGCGCGTGAAGCTGGGCAAGTTCCTGGTCTTCTCGACCCTCTTCGTCGCCGTTTCCTACCCGATCACGGGCTACTGGAAGTGGGGCAATGGCTGGCTGAACGTCCTCGAGACTCCTTTCTACGACTTCGCCGGTTCGACCCTCGTTCACTCCGTGGGCGGCTGGGGTGCCCTCGCTGGTGCGATCCTGCTCGGGCCCCGTCTCGGCAAGTTCAAGGATGGCAAGGTTCACCCGATCCTCGGCCACTCGATGCCCCTCGCCACCATCGGCGTGTTCCTCCTCTGGCTCGGCTGGTTCGGCTTCAACGGCGGTTCGGTGCTCTCCGCTGATCCCAGCCTGACCTCGCTGGTGCTCGTGACGACCTGCCTCGCGGCCGCCGCCGGTGGCATGGGCGCGGCCCTCACCTCTTGGATCGTGCTGAAGAAGCCCGACCTCTCCATGGCCCTTAACGGTATTCTCGCCGGCCTCGTCGGCATCACCGCCGGCGCCGACCAGATGGCCGCCATGTCCTCTGTGATCATCGGCCTCATCGCCGGTATCCTAGTGGTCTTCTCGGTGCTCTTCTTCGACAAGATCAAGATCGACGACCCGGTCGGTGCCATCTCCGTGCACTTGGTGTGCGGCATTTGGGGCACCCTGGCGGTCGGCCTGTTCGGCAACCTCGCCGGCGGCGCCCAGATCGTCTCGCAGCTCAAGGGCATCGTCTCCATCGGCGTGTTCACCTTCCTCTTCGCCTTCATCCTCTTCTGGATTCTCAAGAAGGCCGGCGGAATCCGCGTGAGCGCCGAGGAAGAGATCGAGGGTCTCGACCTGGGCGAACACGGTGCGGAAGCCTATCCCGACTTCACTCCCGCCCACAAATGATCTTGGACGGTCGACTCGACGCTTGCGCCGGGTCGACCCCCATCCTAACTCTCTAATCAGAACCTCAATACATAACACTCCGCATGAAACTTATCATCGCTATCATCAAGCCGTTCAAACTGGAGGAAGTTAAGCAGAGCCTCTCCGAGATCGGCGTCGAGGGCATGACGGTCACCGAGGTCAAGGGCTTCGGCCGCCAGAAAGGCCATACCGAAATCTAT